>CAYQCZ010000101.1:0-10534 GCA_964415955.1 uncultured Verrucomicrobiota bacterium
CCGCTGGCCGGCGCCGGCGAAGCGGCCGCCGAATTCGAACAGCCCGGCGAAGTTGGCCGTGATCAGCGCGCCACTGTTCAAGGCCGCCTCCACCACGAGCGTGCCAAGCGTCATGCCCGCCACAATGCGGTTGCGGATGGGGAAGCTCTGCCGGTCCGCCTTTCGTCCGAATGGAAACTGCGTCATCACCGCGCCGTTGGACGCAATGCGCTCGAACAACTCCGCGTTCTCCGCCGGAAACACCACATTGATGCCGGTGCCGAGCACGGCAATCGTCCGGCCCTTCGCGCTCAGGGCGCCCTGATGCGCCGCCGTGTCCACGCCGCGTGCGCCGCCGCTGACAATCGTCACCCCCACGTAGGCCAGTTGATAGGCCAGCTTGCGCGCGCATTCCTGGCCGTAATGCGAGGTGTGACGCGTGCCGACCAGTGCAATCCCCTGTGCGTCCTGGCGTGAGAGCGTGCCTTTGACGTAAAGCACGATGGGTGGATCGTAGATCTGCCGCAGCAGCTCGGGATAGCATTCGTCCTCCTGGGTCACGACCTCGCATCCATAGTCACGTATGCGGTTCAACTCAGCGGACAGGTCAACCGCCTTTTCCCATGTGGCTATGGCTTCAGCCACGTCGTCGCCTATCCCATGAACCTGCATCAAAGCCGCGCGGGATGCTGAAAGAATGGCAGGGGCGCTGCCGAAATGGTCCATCAACCGGCGCAACCGCACCGGCCCGACGTGCTCAATCATGTTCAGCGCAATGAGCGCCTCCTTGTTTGTCATAACTCTGTCTCCCTTTGAATGCATGATTCCCGTTTGCCCCTGCGAAGGCAACGGAGATTCTTGGCTGCATCTTGCCAATTGCGTCCGGTCTTCTACGCTGCGTCCGCATGCCACGCCCACCGGCTCCAGAACGAGAGATCACGGATTCCCGTGTCGCAGCGTTTTTCCAGCATCTGGCTACCGACCGCGGCGCCTCGCCCTACACACAACGCAATTACCGCAGCGCCGTCTTCGAGTTCATGGATTGGCATCAAGCAGAGAGACAATCGCCGCCTGAATGGACAACACTCAAACGGGATGACTTCCGCGCGTTTCTGCGCTTTCTTGGGCGCAAAAATCTGAAACGCGCGGCGATTCACCTGCGCTTCTCAGCGCTGAGGACGTTTTACAAGTTTCTGGTCCGCCGGGGTGTGCTTGAGCAATCACCCATCAAGGAAGTCATCCTGCCAAAGGCCGAGAAACGTCTGCCCAAGTTCCTGACCGTTGACCAGACCAACAACCTCATCGGAGCGCCGATTGCGGAATGGAAGCGGCTGCGGGATGCCGCGCCCAAAGACGAGCCTGTCGATGTGACGCCGTTCCTGCGGGATGTGGCGATCATTGAGACCATTTACTCCTGCGGACTGCGTATCAGCGAGCTGTGCGGACTGCGGGTGGAGGACATCGACTGGCCGGAGCAAATCGTGCGGGTGCGTGGCAAGGGCAGCAAGGAACGGCTCGTGCCGATTGGCGAGCCCGCGCTTCAGGCCATCCGGGCCTACTGGGACCAACTGCTGGAGCCGCCTGCCGCCCACGAACCGGTGTTCCTGCGATCCTCCCGCAAGCGTCTTCCCATGCAGATCAGCGCGTTTGCGCGACAGCTCAAACATTACCTGGCGGCCGCCGGGCTGGATCCGGCCATCACACCGCACAAGCTGCGTCACAGTTATGCCACGCATCTGCTGGACAACGGGGCGGACCTCCGCAGCGTGCAGGAACTGCTTGGCCACGCGCACCTCGTCACCACACAGGTCTATACTCATCTCACCACGGAACGATTGAAGAAGGCCTATGACAAGGCGCATCCACGGGCGTGAACTCCGGCGGTGTTGCAGTGTCCGGCCGGGGGGTGCGGGTGCATTTCGCACTTCCAGTTGGACAATCCGGCATTAGTGTTGGGGCCATGAGCGTGCGGTTTTCCAGATGCCTTTACGGACTGCTTGTGATGGGGCTGCTGTGGTGTTCCGGCTGCGCCAGCAGCAGGAAGAAGGTGGACTGGGATGCGCGGGTCGGCAGTTTCCGCTATGACGAGGCGGTGATCGAAATGGGCCCTCCGGACAAGGAGGCGCGGCTTACGGACGGCACGATTGTGGCGCAGTGGCTCACACGGCGCGGATATTCTTTCCGCAGTTACCAGCTGCTTTACGGCGGATGGATTCAAAGCACGGACAATCCGCCCGGGCCGGATCAGTTCATCACGCTGACGTTCACGTCGGAAGGCGTGCTCAAGAGCTGGAAAACCGTTTACAAGTAACCAAGGCGCACCATGACCATATGGGACAAACTGACCAGGGTTGTTTTCGGGCTTCTCTGCCTGGCCCTGGCGCTGCTCGTGTTCTTTTCCTATGTCCCGCTGGTGCGGCAGAACACACGCATGCGGCAGGAAAAGCTGGCGTTGGAAACCGCCCTTGAACAGGCCCGCGAGCAGAACCGCGTGCTTTTGCAGGCCATCAAGGCCATGCAGACGGATCCGGCCACGGTGGAGCGCATGGCACGGGAAAAGATGGGTCTGGCCAAACCCGGCGAGACGGTGGTGCGCTTCGAGCCGCCGCCGACCAACGCGGCGGGCGGCAGCCGTTGAGGCCCGGGAAGGGGCTCAAACGGCCATGATTTCCTTTTCCTTGTGGGAAAGATGGGCTTCCAGCTTGCCGATGTATTGATCGGTCAGTTTCTGCACTTCGCCCTCGGCGTGCTTCTCGTCATCCTCGCCGACACCGCCGCCCTTGAGTTCCTTTTTCAGATTCTCGATGGCTTCCCTGCGGACATTGCGGATGGCGATGCGGGCGTCCTCGGTCATTTTCTTGATCGCCTTGACGAGGTCGTGCCTGCGTTCCTCGCTGAGTTCCGGGATGACGACGCGGATCAGTTTTCCCTGAACGGCGGGATTCAATCCGAGATTGGCCTTCTGTATCGCCTTTTCGATGGCGCCCACACTGCCGGCATCCCAGGGCTGGATGAGGATCATGCGGGGTTCGGGCGTGGTGATGCCTGCCAGCTCACGGATGCGCATGTGTGAGCCATAGACCTCGGCCTGGATGTTCTCCACCAGGGACGGGGAGGCCTTGCCGGTGCGGATGCCGGCCAGTTCATGCTGAAGATGCTGCTCGCTTTTGAGCATCTTTTCCTCCGCTTCCAACAAAATGTCATCAAGTGCCATGGGCGGGGAGTCTAGGTGCTTGTCTGAAAATGGCAAGGGGCCGCAATGCCAGATGGAGGGGTGGTCCGGATGCGCGCTGATCCACGAGCCGTTTTGGAGCAAAAGACTTGGATTGGCACAGGGAGGGTGCCTACCAGAGGAAACTCCTCTGTTCGGCGCGCATTTCCCCGCCTTCCCACAGTGTGACGCGCCATGCCGTGATGTCGCCGATCTTCTTGAGCGTGTCAGCATCGACCTCGACCTGTGCCCAATGGCTGAACCAGCCCTTCACCTTCACGGGTTGTTCGATGACAAACGGCTTGCCCGAGGCGGTGCTGTGGCTGCGAAGCTCCAGCCGCATCTTCAGGTCATTCTTGTCCAGCCGGCTTCCAGACCACTGGATGTCGAAGCGGAGCGCCTTGACGAGTTCGGGGCGGGCACGCAGGTGGGCCTGATACGCGTCCCGCTCGTAAAGGCTTGGTGAAAGCGTGTGGCGGCCATGGTCATCCAGCCGGTGTTGGAGCGTCTTGATGATGCGCGCCTTGCCTGCCATCGCAGAAGTCGTGGCAAGCATGAGAACCAACAGGATGGCCGGCAGTCCGTGCTTGAGCATGAAGCGGATTGTAATGCGGGCGGTGCAGTGGCTCCAAGGTGAATCTGCGCAGTCCGGTGATGTGTCAGGCACTGCCGGGCCGGAGTCTCGAAGCCTTCAGGTGGACACCGCTGATCGCGATGTCCACGGGTTCGAGCGCGGCCCGGGCGCCTTTCAGCGCGGTCGTGGCTTTCTCCGTCAGCAACACCTCTCCGTTGCCTGCGATGTCCTCGCCCAGCTTGGAGGCGAGGTTCACCTCGTCACCATAGAAATCATCGCACGCCAGCAGGATGGGACCGTGACCGATGCCGATCGACACATGAATGGCATCCTCGACGGGCGCCCTGGCATTGGTCCTTTTCAGTTCGGCATGAATGCGGCGGACGGCCAGGACGGCGGAGCGGACGGTGGGAAAGGTGGCAAAGGCGTTGTCGGCTTCAAACTTCACCACGGCACCCCTGCACCGGTGAACAGCCTCTCCCACCAGTTCGCGCATACGGTGAATCTTGGCCAGATGATGGATGATCCCGTGGCGCTGAACCGACACCGAGAAGCCCGCCATGTCCAGGACGAACACAGCGCGCGTGGACTGGAACCGGCGGAAGATTTCCCGGTCGATGGCCGCCCGTCTGGCGGGCTGGCTGTTTCTTCGGTGCAACAACCGGTCCAGCTCGGCGCAAGAAGGCAGCGACCGGACACGGTCACCCCTGCCATGTTGCTTGGAGGGCATGGAAAGCCTCTAAACCACACGCACGGATGTGTCGAGGTCTTTGTCCGCCCGCTGCGGCTTCAGGCGTTGCCGCCGCCGGGCCTTGAGGCCAGGAAATGCTCGACGATGAGAAGGCCCTCGCCGCCTGCGCGCGAGAGCATCTGGACCAGTTCATCAGCGGAGGAAACCTCCTCCAACTGTTCCTGAATGAACCACTGGAGCGAACTGGTGGTGAACCGGTCGCCCTCCTTCTCGGCGAGGTCGAAAAGCTTCTTGATGGAATCGGTGACCTTCAACTCGTGTTCAAGGGCCAGCCGCGCCGCCGCTTCGGCGGATTTGAAATCGCACTTGGGAGCGGGGACGCCCGGCAGGCTCAGAGGCGTGCCGGTGTCCATCAGGAACTTGATGAAGCGATGGGCGTGGTCCCTTTCCTCGGAGGCCTGGGCGGCAAAATGTGCGGAAAGACGGGGAAGCCCCTCGAGTTTGAACCATGCGGCGATGGCCTCGTATTGGAGCGCAGCAAAAAACTCGAGTCCGATCTGCTGGTTGATGGCGGCGGCCACTTTTGTGGAGATCAACTTCTTCATAATGGCTTCATTCTGACAGCCGGGGGGCCCGGCGTCAAATGCGCCCGGCAGACAGGGCAGGCTGGGGTGTCACCATCCGGGCCGGCTTCTTGCATCCGGCTTTCAGGCAGGAACGCGAGGGCTCAGCGCGTGCCGTTGTGGGCGGGCAGGCAGTTGCGCAGGGAACGTTTGGCAGCCGTCACCCGCAGACTTTCGGTCCGGCGGCCGGCGGTGGTGCGGCGGCCCATGGTGATGCTCCAGAGACTCATGAAGTGCGCAAACTGTTTGGATTTCATGGCTGCATCATTCCACAAGCACGCATGGGATGCTTCCGGATGCTTGCGAATCGTTGTCGGAGGATTGCGGGGCGTGTTGTTCAACGACCTGGGGTTGGATTGTTGGACGGCTCATACCACTCGCCGCGCAGCCACGCGGTGAGAAGGCCGATCTCGCGCTCGGTCATGATGCCGTCGGGCCCGAACTTGGGCATCCGGTCGTTGTTCTTTCCGTAGTAGCGGGGATGGGCGGCATTGCGGATGACGCCTGTGAGCCAGTCCCTTGATCCATAGCCGGTGAGGTCCGGTGCGGTGGCCTCCGGATCCTTGGCGCGGTATTGGTGGCAGTCTGTGCAGCCGAGTTCGCCGACGAGTTTGCGCCCCTCGCGGATGGCGGCGGCATCGCGCTGGTCGGCGTCGATTTGAGAGCGCAACTGCGCCTCGGCGGACAGGGCAAGGATCACCTTGCGGAGGCTGGCGCGCTCGTCGTCGTCATACTTGGGCACGTTGCGCTGGACCCACTTGACCATTTTGCCCTGGGCATGGGCGGTGCCACCGAAGTAATTGGTCGTTCCGACGCGTTCGGGATCCAGCAGGCCGCCAATCCACCGGCGTGTGCCGAAGTCCTTCAAGTCGGCTGCGGATTGGGGATCGGACGGCGTCTTGCCTCTGCCGTCATGTCCCTCGTAACGGTGGCAGCTGGCACAGTGCTTGGCGAAGAGCTTCGGGCCCTGGGTGAGTGGATCACTGCGAAGCAGGCTCAATGCGCCGCTGGTGGGAATGCCGGCCGGGGACTCGGCCAGCACGAGGATGCGTTCGGAGTCGCGCCGTGCCTCCTTCACCGCCTCGTGATAAGTGGCATTCGCCGCATCCTCACGGTAGGCCATGGCGGTGAGCGTGACCATGCCCGTTCCCAGACATGCCAGAAAGGCCACATTGAACGCGTGGCCCTTTCTCCATTTGCGCGCCACGAACGGCATCGCGAACAGGATGCTCATGACCATGCCCGGCACGACAAAGGCCCCCACCAGTTCTCCATACTGGCCGAACCACCCGGTGAGGAACTCCGCCTTCAGAAACTGGAACAGGAACAGCATGAACCATTCGGGGCGCGCGGCGCTGTATTGCTCCGAGGGATCGGCCGGAGCACCCAGCGGCACGCCTGGAAGGGCGTCCGGATCAATCCACCTGGGCAGCATGACAAGGGCGAGGATGGCCCCCAGCACGATGCTGCACAGGACGGCGTCCTTGGCGAATTGATAGGGCCAGTAGGGCTGTGCCGGTCGCGCCGGGTCGGGATTGGCCAGGCCCTGTTTGCGCTGCAGCGCGGTGTGGAGCAGCAGCAGGGCGCCGATGATGGGCGGCAGCAGCCCGGCATGCATGGCAAAGAAGCGCGTCAGTGTGTGGTGCCCGAAATCCGCGCCTCCCATGGCCAGGCTTTTGGCCATCGGCCCCAGCACCGGCACGGCGGCCACGATGTTCATGGGCACGCGGGAGGCCCAGAATCCCTTCTGGTCGTAGGGCAGCAGCCAGCCGGTCGCCGAGATGGTGATGGCCAGGGGCACCAGGATGATCAGCAACCAGAAGTTCAGTTCGCGTGGGGCAAGATAGGCCCTGTAAAAGATCATCTGCGCCAGGTGGATGACGAGCATGACCACGAACGCCTGCGCGCTGAAATGGTGAATGCCGCGCAGCAGCCAGCCGAGGTGCATTTCATGCTGGATGTAATACACGCTCTCCCATGCCGTCTGGCCGCTGGGGCTGTAGCCGATCCACAGGAAAAATCCCGTGACCACCTGGAGGAAGAAACAATACAGCAGGGCCATGCCCCAGGAGTGACGCCACCGGGCGCCACCCGGGATTTCCTCAAACAGAAGCCTGCGGGCCAATCCCACGCAGCCAGTGCGGGCCTCCAGCCAGTCAATGATGCCTCTCATGCCACGGGGATGCGCTCAGCGCGGCCGGTTTGAAAGTTTTGGAACTTCACCCATACCTCCTTGCTTTTGCGGATTTCCACTTCCAGCGGATCCAGCCCCCTGGGGCTGGGGCTGTTGGGATCGTCAATCTTGCCCTCGATGGAGAAGGTGCTGTTGTGGCAGGGGCAGAGAAAGGAGCCGCGTTCCTGCGCGAAATCCACGTAGCAGCCGGCATGGGGACACACGACATTGAAGGCTTGAAGCCTGCCGTCCGACAGCCGCCGCACATACACCGCGCCCACCGGCACCTGGCGGAACTTGTTCCAGGCATCCTTTTTGTCCGCCAGCACGGGGAACTTGACCGGCGTGCCATCGGCGGGAATGGCATCCAGCGCGCCCACCTTGACCTGGGTGCCCAGCTCCCCCTTGCGCCGGAGGGGATCGAAAAGGACGCCCAGACCGGCAATGACCGGGGTGAACACTGCACCGGCTCCAAACAGCCCGGCGAGCGCCTTGGCCAGGAAGGACCGTCGTTTGGTGCCGCAGCCGGCACCCGTGCAGCAGGGTTTGCTCGTGTCTGGCATGTGCTGATCAGGTGAACTTGTGTGTGACGAGACGCTAGGAGAATCGCTTCAAGAGAACCATAGATAAATCCTCCCTTCGCATGAAGGATTCTCCGGTGATGGATGCCGGCATCCATGAAGGCGGAATTTTAGGCGTGCAATGCCTTGAGCGCGGCAAATATGCTTCCCCCCATGATCATGTGGCTGGTTTTCGCCGTGCTGGCGGGTTTTTTTGGCTGGATGGGAACCCGTTTGGGGGCCGTCCGGATGTCGATTCATCTGCTGGGGGCAATGACCGGTCTTTGGGCCGGCATCAAGTTCGGGCCCTTGCTGACATCCGTCTTTGCCAAGTATGCGGATGGCAATCCGCTGCTCCTCTTCGTGGCTCCCGTGCTGGTGGTTTTCCTCGTGTGTTACCTCGCAGGATCAAGCCTTGCCTACATCCTCGGCGAGAAGGTTCACATGTATTACAAATACAAGACCATCGACGAGAAGCGGGTGGCCTGGGAGACGATGAACAGCCGCGTCGGCCTGTGCATGGGGGTTGCCAACGGCATCTGGCACTTCGCATTGATCGGCTTGTTTGCCTACACGCTGGGTTACTGGACCATCCAGCTGGACGGCACCACCGAGGGGTCAACCGGCGGCTCCTCCGCGATCACTGCGGATTCCCTTGCCAACTACACCAGCAGTTCAAAGCCCGGCGAGAAGCCCGCGGGAGGCGGCGGGGCTGATGTCATCGCCAAGATCGCCAACCCCTTGCGGCGCGCCATGGAAGGCTCAGGGTTTGAGAAATTCATCGCCGCGCTCGATCCCCTGCCCGACAGCTTCTACCATCTGGCCGACTGCGTGGGCATCATCTACAAGAACCCGACCGCTGCCCGCCGTTTCCTATCCTACCCCGGCACGCTTGGCATTTCGGAGGCTCCCGAGATACAGGCCATCGTGAACGACACGGCCTTCCAATCCATGTGGGCGTCCCAGCCGAGCCTGAAATCCCTGCTGACCACGCCGCAGTCGCGCGCGATTTTCAAGAACACCGAGCTGCTGAAACAGATCACGGCCATCGATGCCTTGGACGCCTATGAATACGTGTCCGAGGGCAAAAGCACCAAGTATCAGGGCGAACGCATCCTGGGCCGTTGGGACATTCACATCCCGTCCACCATCGTCCAGGCCGGCAAGAACAACCCCAACCTCGCCGCCGACCTGGCCAACCTCGCCCTGCTCAAACGCATGATGGTATATCTGGTCAAGGACATCTCCTTCATCGCCACGCCGGAGTCGAGAGTGATGCTCAAGGGCAGTTTCGAGGACGTAAAACCGCTGGTGGAAATGGTCAACGGCCGTGCGCCGGGTGTGCGCACCAACGCCCCAGTGGCCAAAATCCTGTTGAGTGGCACATGGAAGAAGGAGGCGGGTGAGGGTGCATATTCCATCACTTTTGAAGGTGCGGAAGCCAAGGCAGAAACCCTGCAGGTGCTCAACAACAACAGTCTCAACATGAGCTTCTTCGGTGGCAGCCTTGTTTTCACCAAGTCGGACTAGGTCCAGCGCCTTTTTCCCGGAACAGGATGGGGCACGTGCTGCTGCATTGCGGGGCGATTCCCGGCCCTTTCCGAAGACTGTGCGTGAAGGAACGGCGGCCCGTGAAGATCCGATGGGAATCTGTGTGTCCAAGACGGCTCAAACGGACGCCGCCTGGGTTCTTGGATATTGCAGATGGATGCATTCAGGGCCACGCTTGGCACTGATGTGACCGCACGGTGCGTGAAGGATGCCGTTCATGTCCGGCAGCACTCCCCGCAAGGAGAGCCGGTGTGACGAGGGCTTCATGGCATTCACGGTCTTGATGCGACTCAATCTGGTGAGAGCGGTCTTCAAAAACACCCGGGCACGACGCGCGCGCTACCGCAACTACATCCGGTGGCAATGGCTGAACCCCGCTGTGGTCCGACGTGTCACCAAGACGGGCAGCCTGGTGTTGATCGCGCTGGGCTGTGCCGCATTGCTGGGCGTGGACACCAGCCTGGCGATGGCCTACCAGGCATTCACTCTGCTCGCGGTGCTTGTCCTCGCAGCGGTCCTGACCGCGCGCTTCTCGAGGGTTCCCTTTGCAGCGAAGCGTCATTTGCCACGCTATGCGAGCGCGGGCGCGCCGGTGCGCTACACGGCAACGGTTCGCAATCCCACAAAACGGCGTCAGGAAGGGCTGGTGCTCTTCGACAATCTGGAGCAGAAGCTGCCCTCCTACCAGGAATGGCTGCATACGCCGGAGCCCGGGGAATCTTCCCGCAACGTGATCGACCGGCACTTTGGGTTCTACCGCTGGCAATGGTTGCTGTCGCAGCACGAGCAGGGTGTCATCCCGCTTCAACCAGTGCCTGCATTGCCGCCACGCGGGGAACAGGAGGTCACTTTTGAGTTCACACCGAAGCGGCGCGGAGTGTTGCGGTTCACTGGCATGACCGCCGGTTGCGCCGATCCATTTGGACTCTTCCGGTCCCTGGTCACCGTGGCTCTGCCGCAAACCATGCTGGTGCTGCCCAGGCGTCATCCACTGCCGAACATCGCCCTGCCCGGCTCCATGCAATACCAGCAGGGCGGCGTGGCCATGGCCTCCAGCGTGGGCGAGAGCGAGGAGTTTGCATCCCTGCGTGATTACCGCCCGGGCGATCCGTTGCGGCACATCCACTGGATAAGCTGGGACCGAACCGGACGCCCCATTGTGAAGGAGTTTC
>CAYQCZ010000102.1:0-10496 GCA_964415955.1 uncultured Verrucomicrobiota bacterium
ACTCATACGGTTCCTCGATATCGGCACCCGCGCCAGCAACCTGCGTTGAAATAGCCCCTTTTTGTGGAAGCCTCAGTCCAAGTCTTCTGGGTGCCCAAGAAGGGCAATTCCATGGAGGAATACGAGGATGCCTACAGTTGCACGGACGACTCCAGTCACTTTGCCATCGCTGACGGAGCCACGGAGTCCTCGTTCTCGGAAATCTGGGCGCAGGTGTTGACCCGTCAATTCGTGGAATCGCCGCCGGACTTTCCGCCCCGCGGTGAGGCGATGGAAAAGTGGCTCGAACCGCTGCAGAAGGAGTGGCACGCCAACATCAACTGGGAACGCCTGCCGTGGTATGCCGAGGAAAAGGCCCGCATGGGTGCTTTCGCAGCGCTTCTGGGAATGAAGTTTCTTCCTGCGCAGATCGAAGCGGATGAATCCTTTGTTTCGAAGATGTTTTTCATGTTCAAAAAGGCGCAGCCATCCGGTCCAAAATGGCAGGCCATGGCCCTGGGCGACTGCAACATGTTTCAGATCCGGGGCAACGCGTTGTTATTGTCCTTCCCTTTGCAGAAGGCCGAGGATTTCAACAGCCGCCCCATGCTGGTGGGGAGCAATCCGGCCCGCAACAAGCCGCTATGGCAGGAGATGCGTTTCATGGAGGGGGATTATCAGCCGCAGGATCTTTTCATCATGGCGACGGATGCCATCGCCAAGTGGTTTCTGGACCGTCACGAGGCTGGAGGGAAGCCCTGGACCACCCTTTTGACCTTGAAGAACGAATCTGACTTTGCGACGTTCGTCTCCGATTTGCGGGAGAAATCACAGATCCGCAACGATGACACCACCGTCATCATGTTCCGCTGGAAAGATACACCGCAAACGTCACCGACCCAATGACCTGCCAACAGGGAATCCGACAGGAATGAACTGGCCCTCACACACCGATTATCAGGACTCGATCCAGAACCCGCCCATCTGCTTTGAGGATCCATCCCTCAAGGAGGCGGATGTGACGTGTGACATGCTGGGCCTGCCCAGGGTCATGTCAGGCAACTTCGCCTGCGTCTATTCGGTCAAGACCAAGGACGGCACCCGTTGGGCGATTCGCTGTTTCGTGCGACAGGTGCTGGGACAGCAGGGCCGTTACGCGCGTTTGAGCCAGCATCTCTTTGGTTTGGGCCTGAACTGCATGGTGGGATTTGAATACATGCTGCGCGGCATCAAGGTGCGCAATGAATGGTATCCCATCCTCAAGATGGAATGGGTCGATGGGCAGCCTCTGAACCTCTTCGTTGACGACCGCTTCCAGGAGTCCGACCTGATCCGGGGGCTTGTTCCCAAGTGGCGCGGGATGATGAAGGAGCTGCGCTCACATCAACTGGCACACGGCGACCTCCAGCACGGGAACATCATGGTGACTCCGGATGCGCAATTCAAACTGATCGACTATGACGGAATGTATACACCGGCATTCCGCGGCAAGGCCCCCGAGTTGGGCCACGCAAACTTCCAGCATCCGCGAAGAACACCGGACTTCTACAACGAAAACCTGGATGATTTTTCTGCCATTGTCACGCATCTGAGCCTGATGGCGATTGCGGACGAACCGGCGTTGTTCGAGAAGTTTTACAGCGGAGACAATCTCCTGTTTGTATCCTCTGATTTCAGGAATCCCGGCGGCTCCGAACTTTTCAAACGTCTTGAAGCCCATAAAAACGGGCAGGTGAAGCAACTGGCCGGGCTGATCAAGGCCCTTTGCCTGGTGGATGTCAGCCTGGTTCCGGAATATGAGAAGACCATCGAGGCATTGGAGGCCGGCAAGATCGAGGCATTAATGCCGTCCGTATCCGCCCCCTCCGCAAATCCCTCCACACCGGCCGCGGGGGCGCCATCGTGGCTTCAGCAATCTGCGCCTGTTGCAGCGGCTGCGGCACCCAGCCCTGCCCCGCAAGCCGCACCTGGCGCACGTCCTGCATCCCCTTCGTCCACTCCGGCACCACGGCAGACAACCCCGGCTCCAAGACCTGCTGTCTCCGCGCCCCGGCCGGCACCGACACCCAGTCCACGTCCCCCTCAACAACCCAGGCAGGCCGCTCCGGTTCCGCCACCGTCTCCCGAGCCTTCAGATGTGATCATGGGACTGACCATCAAACAATGGGCCATTTTTGGAGGACTGGCTGCCGGGCTTTTCGTCATCATCTTTCTTCTGGCCAGAATGCTGTAGGCAGGCTGCTTGTCGCAGTTGCGCCGCAGGGCTGGGAGTTCATTCACTCTTTGTGCACGTGCATGCCGCATTGCCGTTCCACAGCCCATTGTCCTGCGAGGGTTGAGGCCGGCGGCATGACCCATCTTCAGCCATGAAAAAGGCGGGCCGTTGCCGGCCCGCCTGGTTGAATCATGGCTTCGTTCCGAGTTCGCCGGGCTACTCGGTGTCCTTCTCGATGTCAGCGGCGTCGAAGGCGTGCTGGAGGGCCACCAGATCTTCTCCGGGCCTGAGCTGTTCAAGCAGCTTCTGCTCCTCGCGCAACTGTTCGTCGCTGTAGTTCGCAGCCTTGATGGAGAGGCCAATGCGCCGGTCGCTGCGGTCGATCTTGACCACACGGGCCGTCACGTCCTGGCCGACCTTGAGCACGTTCTTGATCTTGTCCACGCGGTCCTCGCTGACCTGCGAGATGTGCACCAGACCGTCGATGTCGTGCTCCAGACCGATGAATGCGCCGAAGCTGGCGAGCTTGGAAACCTTGCCGGAGACGAGGTCGCCAACCTTGTAATACTTGTCGATGTTTTCCCAAGGATCCGTGCCGAGCTGTTTCACACCGAGTGAAATGCGCTGGTTGGCCTTGTCGATTTCGAGCACCACCGCCTCGACTTCGTCGCCCTTCTTGAACACCTCGGAGGGGTGGTTGATCTTGCGCGTCCAGGAGATGTCGGACACGTGCACCATGCCGTCCAGACCTTCCTCCAGTTCGACGAAGGCGCCATAGCTGGTGAGGTTGCGGACCTTGCCCTTGATCTTGGTGCCGACGGGATACTTCTCCACGGCGCTGTCCCAGGGATTGGCCTCCAACTGACGCACACCCAGGGAGATTTTCTGCTCCTCGCGGTTGATGCCCAGGACGACGGCCTCGATTTCCTGGCCCTGCTTGAGGACATCGGAAGGTTTGGCAATGCGTTTGGTCCACGAAAGCTCGGTGACATGGACGAGGCCCTCGACGCCGGGTTCCAGTTCCACAAAAGCGCCGTAGGGGACAAGGTTGACCACCTTGCCCTTGACCTTGGTGCCGATGGGAAACTTGTTTTCGATGGTTTCCCAAGGGTTCTGCGACTTCTGCTTCAAGCCGAGTGAAACGCGTTCCTTCTCTCGGTTGATGTCCAGCACCACCACGTCGAGTTCCTGGCCAACCTTGACCATTTCCGATGGGTGCCCAATGCGGCCCCAGGACATGTCGGTGATGTGAAGAAGGCCGTCCAGGCCGTTGAGGTCGATGAACGCGCCGAAGTCGGTGATGTTCTTGACCGTGCCCTTGCGGATGTCGCCGGGCATCATCTCGGAGAGCAGCTTGCCACGGCGTTCTGCCCGCTCCTGCTCGATCAATTCGCGGCGCGACAGGACGATGTTCTGGCGGTCCTGATTGATTTTGACCACCTTGAAATCATAGGTGTTGCCAACAAACACCTGGAGGTTGCGCGGCGGGGTGACGTCCACCTGCGAGGCGGGAAGGAATGCCTCGACCCCGACATTGACGAGCAGTCCGCCCTTGACCACGGCCTTGACTTTGCCGGGTCTGATGCCTCCTTCGTTGCAGATGCTGAGGATGCGTTCCCAGTTCTTCTTGAATTCGGCCTTCTCGTGCGAGAGGACAATCATGCCCTCCTTGTTTTCGAGGCGTTCGATGAGCACATCGATCTCGTCCCCCTCCTTCACGGCGCTGATGTCGGCGAACTCATTGCCGGGGATGACGCCCTCGCTTTTGTAGCCGATGTCCACGAGCACTTCCTTGGGACGGGCTTCGATGACGGTGCCTTTGACGATCTGGCCCGGGGCAAAGCTCAAATTGCTCTGCTTCAGGGCTTCTTCCATGGTCAACATAATGATGGATCCTGACTGATGACTGCTGAACGGGGAGGCTTGCGAAGCCGGGAACCGGCTTTCAGAAGACTCCATTGCCTAACGGACCGGCGTTGCAAAAGCGGCAACGGAGGTTGAAGGTTAGGTTGTTCGTTAACGGTTGTTTCTCAGCCTCAACGGGCGTCCGCACACGCGGCACCCAGGCAGGGGGGTGAAGATAGGGAGCACCCTGTTCATTGCAAGGGCAAATTTACGATGATTCCGGCCATTCACGGACCGGGGGCAGTCCCGCGCAGCCTATTTGATCTGCAGCAGTTCCTTCTCGGTCCAGGCATCCTCACGGGTGGCTGTGGCAGCCCGGACACGCTTCACGGCATCGGGCTCGATGGGGGAGGCCGTATGGCCCCATTCACGCCTGACGTAGGTGAGGATGGCGGCGATTTGTTCATCGTCAAAAACACCCAGCGGGGGCATTTCCAGCTCGTATTTGCGACCGTCGATCTCGATGGGCCCCTTGAGTCCGTGAAGGATGATGCGGATAAGGCGGTCCTCCGAGCCGGTGGTCCATTCCGTATTCATGAGCGGCGGTGCGAGGCCTTCCTGGCCGCGCCCGTCCGGTTGATGGCACATGCCACAACTGAAGCTGTAAAGCTCCTTGCCCGCCTCGAATCGCGCCTGCTGGGCGGCAGTCAACGGCTTGACCTCGGGCTCCGGCTCAACACCCGGCTTGCCCGGCCAAACGATGAGTTCAAGGGCGCGTGCGGCCTTTTCCGCCAGCTTCTTGTCTTTGGATGACGCCATGGCAGTCAGGGGCACGGGTTCGGAGGGCATCTTCAGCGGGCGAACCTTGGGCGGCTTCTTTCCCCTGGAAGCTTGGGGTGCCGTGCTGGCAATGCCATCCAGCATGGCTGCCTTCTTCCAGTCCCTGGCTGCATCGATCAAGGCGATCAGCCTCATGACCCGGTCTGCCATGCCCTCCCGGAACACACACGAGGCCAGGAGTCCCACAAAGGCATCTCCGCCGGGCTGAAGTGCTTTCCATTCAGGGGAGGCTTGAATGCCTTCCAGCATGGCCAGTTCACGTCCCCGCAGCCCGGTGACCACAGCATCACGCAGATAGGCATCCTTGGGAAGCTTGTGCACCAGGGCCAGCATGGCGGCATCGGCCTTCGGACTGGCCGCCTCTCCGAGTGTGAAGGCCAGTTGCCGCAGGACTTCAGGATTCTTCTCGCTGCCCGCACCGATCACCTTGTCCAGCAATGCCGGATTGGAGCTGAGCTGCGAATCCGTGAGCCGGAGCGCGGCAATTCGCACCTTCGGGTGCGGATCTTTCATGGCTCCAAGCAATGTCGCCTCATCCGCCTGCCCCATGCCGTCAAGTGTCCAGAGGGCGTGAACCCGGGTGGCAGGAAGAATGCCCGACGTGGCCAGTTGTTGCAGGGCGGGTGTGGTGCCGGTGTCGTGCTTTTGCACCAGCAGGCGCTGGGCGGTGTCGCGCCACCATCCATTGGGATGGGACAGGTGTTTCACCCAGTCAGCCGGCGCTTCCTTTGACATGTTGGGCAGAGGCCCCGGCGCCCTGCCTTCATGGACGATCCTGTAAATGCGCCCCAGCCCAAGGGGTTTGTCGAGGCCGCGGTCGAGGATCTGGCCGCGAAGGTAGGAGGTCACGTAGATGTGGTGCTGGAGAATGCCGCGATACAGGTCCACCACGCAGAGCGTGCCGTCCGGAGCGGTGTAGAGGTTCACGGGACGGAAACGCTCGTCGGTGGAGGTGAGGAATTCATCCCGATCATACGCGTTGGCACCTGTGATGACGCCATCTTTCTCAGCGAGTTTCACGCGCCTCACGAAATTGCCGCCCGGTTCGCACACGAAGGCATCGCCGTAAAACTCGGACGGAAAATTGTCCCCCCGGTAAATGACAGGACTGCATGCTGCGGTGAACTTGGCCAGACGACCGTTGCGCAGCATGGATTCCTGGTAACCACGGTTGATGCCGGGATTGACCCGGCTGGGCCAGGTGTCCTGACTTGATACGATCTGGACGTTCACACCACCCGCCCTGGTGTGGTTCGCATTGCGCCAGAGGTAGGCGGAGGGCACGAAGTCACCGCGCAGGTGGTCGCTGTTGCTGTTGTAGAACAACCGTCCGAAATCATCCTGCGTCAGTCCCCATTGACCGCGGAACACCGTGGATGACCGCTCCAGTTCACCATCCCTCCACCGGAAGCGGGTGGTGTGGTTGGCGCTGTAGATCCAGTTGTCCATGGCCCACAAAAGCCCGTTGGAGGAGTGCTCATGGGCGGCTTTGGAACCGTTCTTGGGATCGGCGCCGGTGGCATAATCCTTCGCCAGCTCCGTCTTTTCATCGCATTTGAAATCTCCGTCCGTGTCCCTGCAAAACCACAGCCTCGGCGGCTCGGCGACAATCACGCCGCCTCCGACCAGACACAACGCCCGTGGCATGACCAGCTTGTCCAGAAACACGGTGCGCTTGTCCATGCGCCCGTCCTTGTCGGTGTCCTCCAGCACCACGATCTGGCAGGATGGCGTGTGTTCACCGGTTCCATCCACGTTGGGCATGTAGCCCAGATATTCGATGGCCCAGATGCGCCCGTCCTCATCGAAATTCAGCGCGATGGGATCCTCGATCAGCGGCTCTGCGGCGACCACTTCAATGCGGAATCCGGGCGGCAGCTTGAAGGTTTTCAACGCCTGTTCCGGGGTCAGCACAGGCGCAGGAGGAATCAGGTGTTTCGGCACCAACAACTTCTGTTCCTCCCCCGGTTTGTCGCCCTTCTGGGCGAAAACACCAGTGGATGCCGACAGCAACAACAGCAAACAAGCGATCTTCTTCATGGCACGTTGATCCGACGGGCCGGTTTAGCGGGTGCTTCAAGAAGCATTGCCCCGGCGCGATTTGAGGCCGGAAAATGCCCCGCTTTGAGCTCTCGCGCAAGCTGCTTCCAAGGCTCGGATGCAATTGAACCCCAACTCCAAGGCGATGCACGGTTTCGATGCGACCCCCCCTGACTTCAAGATGTGACCGCAGCCGATTCTCGTCCGCTCCTGAAGGCCTGAGCGACGGGAACGGCCTGTTTGGCCTCCCAACAAAACACCGTCGAATCCAGGTCCGGCAAAAAGTCCGCCGGGGGGCGCTTCACCATCCGTAACGGCCGGCCCCAACTCGGCTGCCAGAGCCAGTTTGGCAGCACCAAGGAGCGGGGCAATTTCGGCGCAGGTCGCGCTTCGTGCAGGGTCGGCGCGAGCATCAACCGGCATGCCATCACCCCCCCGCAAACCGGCCTTCTCTTCTGTTTCGGAGTTCGGGTTTAGTTTTCTTTCTCCCCCCACACCTTCGGCACCTTGAAGTCCGCCGCCCTGGCCTCAGATTTAGGCGGAACGGCTTCCTTCGCGAATGCGTCCAACCGGGCGCGCAGTTCCTTGACCTTGTCCGGAAATCTGGCAGCCAGGTTGTTCTTCTCGGAAACATCTTCGGCCAGATTGAACAGCTCGATGCCACCCGCCACCCCGGCCTTCTGCTTCTTTTTCTTCCCTTCAGCTTTGGGAGATTCCTCACCATCAGCCCCGGCATGCGCATCGGCACCGCCGTTCAACACGAGTTTCCAGTTCCCCATGCGGATCGCGCCGTGACTGGGCGTGGTGTTGAGAAGGATGGCATCGTGCGGGGACTTCGCTCCCGCCGTGAGCACCGGCCAGATGTCGCGTCCATCCGGCGCATGCTTCTGGGCCGCCTTCGCACCAGCCAGTTTTAGCAGTGTGGGATACCAGTCCACGATGTGCATGGGTTCATGAATCTCCGAGCCGGGCTTGATGCGTCCGTCCCACGTTGCGAAGGCGGCCACGCGTGTGCCGCCCTCGTAGAGCGTTCCCTTGCCGGCACGCAGTTTGCCGTTGGTTGCACCCAAGCCGGTCGGACCGCCGTTGTCGCTGGAAAAGATGAACAACGTGCGGTCGCGCATGCCCTTCTTCTCCAAGGCAGCCACCACGCGCCCGACCTGCTCGTCCACGGCATGCACCATGGCGGCAAAGGTCTGGCGTTTCGTGTCGGCGATGTGTTCGTAAATCTTCAAATGCTCCGGCAACGCCTGCAGCGGTGTGTGCGGCGCATTGAACGGCATGTAAAGGAACAGGGGCTTGCTCGCATCATGTTGCTCGATCAACCGCACGGATTCATCACCGAGCAACACCGTGGTGTAACCCTTGTCATAACTGGCCTTGTCGTCCCTGTGCCAGTCATGACCGCCATCGCGCTCATGGGTGAAGTAATCCAGCGCGCCGTTGTAGTGGCCGTATTGATGGGTGAATCCACGCCGCGTGGGCAGATACTCCGGGCTGATGTGACCCAGATGCCATTTGCCGCAGATGGCCGTCACGTAGCCGGCCTCCTGCAATGCCTGGGGCAGCGTGCGTTCATCCAGCGGCAGACCGTATTGCGCCCAGGGCCGCACCACACCCACCTGCAATCCAAGCCGCATCGGATAACGCCCGGTCATCAGGGCCGCGCGCGTAGGTGAACACACCGGCTGCACGTAGAAGGACTCCAGCTTCGCCCCCTGGGCGGCAAGCTTGTCGATGTTTGGCGTCTTGATCTCGCTTCCATGGAATCCGACATCGGTGAATCCAAGATCGTCCGCCAGAAAGTAAATGACGTGCGGACGTTCAGCTGCGTTTGCGATCAAACTGAGCAGCAATGAAAGGCAACAAGCCGGAAGGAACAGGCGCGGAAGGAAGGAAGGTTTCACAGAGGGCAAGATGCCCGGAGTGGCCACCTAGTTACAAGCCCTGCAGCGCGGACAACGGCACGCGGCGGATGCGCAGGCGGTTCAGGCCGCCGATCTTGGAGTCGCCCGCGCAATAGGCCAGCAGCACCGCATCATCCGTGAACTGCATCGCCGTGTAGCAATACCATCCATCCGCATCCGTCTCCAGCGCCATACGCTGCGTCCATGTCCTGCCGCCATCCTTGGAAATGGCAGACACCAAGGGCGTGCGTTTGCCCACCGGAAATGGAAACGCGCCCGAATGATCGTTGTAAACGGCCAGCAGGTCGGAGGTGCCTGGAAGGCGTTTGATGCTGGCCGGTGAAACAGGCGACTTCATCGCAGAAGGTTGAGGCGACGACCACGTTTTGCCCGAGTCCTTCGATTCGCACACGAATTGCGACCCCTTGTCCGTGCGGCACCAGCTCAGCAGCGTTCCATCCGCACGCTCAACCACTCCCGGCTCCTGCAATCCCGTGCGGGTCACTTCCGGCAGCGCCCACCAGTTGTCCGCCTCGCGCCACGTCGCGCCCTCGTCGTCGCTCAGATACCACAACGCAATGGCGCGCCCATCAAACGACCGGCTGGTTTTGGGATCGCTCCCGCGCGAACGGTGAAAGGCCAGCGGCATCACCAACCGCCCGCCCTTCAACTGGATGACCCGGTCGTTGTTCAATACAAAGTATCCGGGTGCCGACACCACCAGCTTGGCCTCGGACCATGTCTGTGCCTCGTCCGCGGAAAACCGCACGTAGGGCCGACAGTCCAGCCAGCTGTTCTTCTTGAGGTAGAACAATGCGATCTTGCCGCTCGCAAGCCGCATCAACGAAACGCTCATCACATTGTCGCCACCCTCGTTCTCCACCACCACGCGAGGCTCGGCGCTCCACGTGCGTCCGCCGTCATCGGAGTGAATGCTCACGATGCGCGCCGGGCTTTCATCCCGCGCGCCACCGTAAAACTGTGTGTAGAAAAAGAGAATGCGCCCTGACTGAAGCGTCACAAAGGCACCCTCGGAATTGCGCGGCAATTCCTTGGTGGGCTCCAGGTTGAGTGTGACCTCGCCCGGCATTGTTGCGGATGAAGCCGTCAGTGTGAAGGCAAGAAAGCAGCCAGCGGCGGCTGTCCCGATGAAGTTTAGCAGCGCCAGCTTCATGTCCGCTTACAATGCCACGCAGACCGCTTTGGTCTCGGTGTAGAGTTCCAGCACCTCCGAGCCCATCTCGCGGCCCCAGCCGGATTGCTTGTAGCCGCCGAATGGCAGCGCGGCATCGAAGATGTTGTAGCAGTTCACCCACACCGTGCCCGCACGCAACGCCGCTGCCAGTCGATGTGCCTTGGAGACGTCCTTCGTCCACACAGCAGCAGCCAGTCCGTAGATGTTGGCGTTGGCCTTGGGCAGCACTTCATTCACGTCCTTGAATGGCATGGCGCAGACCACCGGGCCGAAGATTTCCTCCTCCACAACCTTCATCCCAGGCTTGGTATCAACGAGCACGGTGGGCTTCACGAAGTAACCGCGGTCACCATGTCGTGACCCGCCCACGACGGGCTTGGCACCCTCGGACTGCCCGGCCTGCAGGAAGCCCATCACACGGTTCAATTGTTCCTCGGACACCAGCGGGCCCATCTCGGTGTCCGCCGCATGACCG
>CAYQCZ010000103.1:0-281 GCA_964415955.1 uncultured Verrucomicrobiota bacterium
TTCATCATCCTCGATGAGGCGCAGAACGCGACGACGGAACAGATGTTCATGTTCCTGACCCGGCTGGGTTTTGCCTCACGCGCGGTGATCACCGGCGACCCCACCCAGATCGACCTGCCGGGACACAAACAATCGGGACTTGTGGAGGCCCGCCAGGCACTGGCCAACATCGACGGCATCGCGCTGATCGAGTTCAACCGGCGGGATGTCGTGCGGCATCCGCTGGTGCAGCGCATCATCGAGGCCTACGAGGAACACCGGGGCAAAAGGCGATGAACCAG
>CAYQCZ010000103.1:291-5590 GCA_964415955.1 uncultured Verrucomicrobiota bacterium
AAGTAGAGGCGCGTAAACACGCGTGAGTACCGAAAGGTGGCCGGCCATTTCATGGCCTCTCATCCGCAGATCGCCGGTTACGAGCTTGCCGTCCATCTGCTGAACGACGGGCCCATGGCCAGCCTGAACGAAACCTTCCTGAACCACACCGGACCGACCGACGTGATCACGTTCGACCACGCGGAAAGCCCGGCCTGCGGACAGATTCATGGCGAGGTGTTCATCTGTGTGGATGAAGCGCTGCGGAACGCACGGACATTCCGTTGTTCCTGGGAAAAGGAGCTTGTGCGCTATTTCGTCCATGGCTGTCTGCACCTGCTGGGTTACGACGACAAATCCCACAAGGCCCGCGAGGTGATGAAAAAGGAAGAAAACCGCTGGGTCCGCCTCCTGTCCGCGCGCTTTGCCTTGAGCCGCATCCAAGCGGCAACTAGGGTGCCTTCGTGAACGAGAACCTCAACCGCTGGCGGACGAACTTCTATGCAGGTCTGGCGGTCACCGTGCCGTTGATTCTTTCCCTGGCCATTCTCAAATGGCTGTTCGGCACCATTTCGAACGTGACCGACATTCTTCTTTTCTGGCTGCCCTACCTGCCCTTCATGGAGCGGCAGTGGATCTACCGCAACGGCACAGGCGGGGAAATGCTGCTGGGATGGAGCATCCTGGCGCTGCTGCTCGGCGTGCTGATCATCAGCCTGATCGGCCGCGTGACGCGCAATTATTTCGGGCGGAAAACCATCCAGTTTCTTGAATGGTCCATCCTCCAGGTCCCGCTGCTGAACAAGGTGTATGGAGCCATCAAGCAGGTGAACGACGCCCTGACCACCAACAAGAAGAGCGCCTTCCAGCAGGTGGTGATGGTGGAATTCCCCAAGGATGGCATGTATTCCATCGGCTTCATCACCAGCGAGCAGCATGCCGAGGTGCAGGAACGCACAAAGGAAAGAATCGTCAGCGTCTTCGTGCCCACCACGCCCAACCCTACCACGGGCTTTCTGATCATGGTGCCCGAGGAAAAGGTGACCCGGCTTGACATGTCCGTGGCCGACGGCATCAAGTTCATCATCAGCCTGGGTGCCGTCTCCCCCGAATTCCGCCCCGGTGCCATCGCGGAGAACCCCGCGATGAATCCAATCCTGCCGGGTCCGTAACACAACCGCCGCCATGCAGGAAAAGGATGCCGGCATTGTGCTCAGGAAACGACGGCTCACGGAATCCAGCCTCATCATCCACTGGCTGACGCCGGGCCACGGTCGCATCGCCACCGTGGCCAGGGGCGCCCTGCGTCCCAAATCCCCCTTCAATGGCAAACTGGACCTGTTTCATCTGTGCGAGTTGAGTTATGTGCCCTCACGCCAATCCGACCTCCACACGCTGAGGGAGGCTGCCGTCATGCACACCTTCCCTGCCCTGCGCAAGGACATGGACAGGCTGCAACAGGCCGGTTATGCCGCCGCCCTGATCGAGCAGACCACCGAGACCGGCACGCCCATTCCGGAGTTCTTCGCCTTGTTTGCCTCCTTTCTTGGACATGTCGCAAACCAGCCCTTGAAGGCGCGCCACACGATCGCCTTCGAGCTCAAGCTGCTGGAGGTGCTGGGCCTCTCACCGGACCTGGACAACGGCACACATGCGGAGTCTGTCACCCTGCTTGCCTCACGTCTCACGCGGAGTGATTGGGCCGATATCGCGCTGCTGGACCCTTCCAGGGATGATGCCGTGAAGCTGCGGCAGTTCCTGCACGGCTTCATCATCCATCACCTGGGCCGGATTCCAAAGGGCCGCCCGGCCTGAAATGGCAGACCCCGCATCACTGCGGGGTCCGGCACGACAGGCACGCAGCCCGGGCGGTTCAGGAAAGTTTCAGCGGGCCGCCTTCGCACAGCTCCTTCTTGCCGAAGGTTTCGACACGATGGCCCACGGCATGCGCAAGGGCCAGATGCAGGCGGTTGTGCGGCACACGGTCAAACTTGAGCGAACGGCCCATCTGGAACCCGAATCCGCCGCCGATCATGACAAACGGGATGTTGTCCAGGGTGTGGCTGTTGCCCTTGCCGAGTTCGTTGGTCCAGATCACCAGCGTGTTGTCCAGCATGGAGCCTTCGGCACCGGGCTCCGGTGTGGTGGCGAGCCTCTGCAGCAGGTAGGCAAGCTCGCCGGCGAACCACTTGTTGATCTTGATCAGCTTTTGCTGGGCGTCTGTGTTTTTGTCGTCCTCGTGGGAAAGGCCGTGGTGACCGTCATTCACATCCAGCCACTTCATGCGGGCCTGGCCCACGGATTTTGTGAACTGCAAGGTGGCCACGCGGGCCATGTCGTTGACAAAACTGTTCACCAGCAGGTCGATCTGCATGCGGCTCAGCCGCGGCAGGTTGTCATTCTGGTCCGCCACCCCCTGATCCAGCGAGGGCGGTCCGGCACGGAGCTTCTGTTTGCCGGCCTCGGCGATCTCCTTTTCCATCTGGCTGACCAGCGCGGCGTGTTCCTCGATCAACCGCCGGTCCTCCTCGCTGATCAGGCGGCTGACCTTCTTGAGGTCGGCCCTGACCGTGTCCAGCACACTTTGAAGGTTCTCCTTCTCCTTCTGCTGGCCGTAAAGCTTCTCATACATCTGGTAGGGATCGGAGACCGGCGCGACCGGCTTGTTGGGGCCCGCATAGGACATGCGCGTCCATGGGTCGGCGCGATCCGAAATGCCAACTCCGAATTCCAACGATCCAAATCGCGTGCGGGTGTCCTCGCGGCTTTGGAAGTAGTTTTTTAATTCCTGGTCGATCGAGATGCCGCTGGCCCAGCCCGCCGGCGTATGGGAGCCGCCCTGGATGTTTCCCGGAAACAACTCGATGCCCGTCAGCAGGCAGCTCATCCCGCGCATGTGATTGTCGCCATCGCCACGCACCTTGTTGGAAACTCCGTTGAGCACCAGCATGCGGTTCTTGAAGGATTCCAGCGGCGTCATGATCTCCTTGAGCTTGAAATCAGCCCCCTGTTCATCCGGCCAGAAGGCGGGGGGGATGGTGCCGTTGGGGCTGAACATGATGACCAGACGCTGTCTGGGCCGCGCGGGTGCCGCCAGACCAAGGCTGGGCAACCCGAGGATGAACGGCAGTGCCGCAGCCGAAAGGCCGGCCCTCCGGAGGAATTCACGACGTTGAATGGCGCGCATGTCTTTCATGGATTCAATTTTGTGACGCTGTTGTTAATATGTAGTCTGTGAAGAGATGCTGATCAAGTCCGGCTGCGGGATTTCATTTGCTGACAGCGACCGGGCGGGCCGTCGATGGCGGCAGTGCCGCGAGGGTGGCAATTTCGATCATCAATTCGCGGATGTTGAAGCCGGAGCGCACGAATGACTCGCGCAATCTGGCAGGGACATCGGTGCCATAGGCCAGCATGGGTTGCTTCACCAGATGATGGAACAACTGCTCGATGAATGCCTCGTGCGCGTGGCTGCTCCCGGCGGCAAACTGCGCCAGGTCCCGCGCGCCCCTGAACTTCAAGGTGCGGCCTTCATCGGTCATGTATTCGCTGACGGCATTGACCGGACGGGTGCCGTCCATGGTGCGATAACGGCCCACGGGGTCAAAATGTTCCAAGGTGAAGCCCAGCGGGTTGATCACAGAGTGGCAGCCCTGGCAGGCCGTGCCTTTCGTGAGCCGTTCGATCTTTTCACGCATGGTGAGCTTGGGATCGAATTCCGCCTCGTTGAACGCCACGGCGATGGGGGGCGGTTTCAAGGCGCGGCCAACCACATTTCTGGTGAGAAAGACACCGCGATGAATGGGTGAGGTGGTCCGGTTGTAGGAGAATGCCGCCAGCAGGTATGGGTGGGTGAGCACTCCCGAGCGCTGCTCCGGATCAACACGCACCTTCACAAAGTCCTCTCCGGCCTCCACATCCAGACCGTAAAACTTCGCCAGCCGCCCGTTCACAAACCAATCCTCTCCCAGCAGCAGGCGGCGGTAGTCCGAATCCTCGCTCCAGATGACATCGGCGGCGAACAGATTGAGCGACGTGCGCAAATCGGCAATCACCTGCGGACTGAATCCCGGAAACAGTTCCTGATCCTTGGACAAATCCTCCACGTCATTCATCAGCAGCCAGTGCTGGGCAAACTCCAGCATCTTCAACCGTGTTCTCGGGTCGGCCGCCATCCGTCGGGCCTGGCGTTGAATGTCATCCCGGGATTGAAGCTTCCCTTCCGCAGCGAGCTTTCTCAATTCACGGTCCGGCATCGAATCCCAAAGCGCATAGGAAAGCCGCGATGCGGTCGCATGGGCACCCGAGGCAGCACCGTCGATTCCCGGGTAGAGGAAGGCCGGTGAAGTCAGGGCGAGCAGGATCACGCGCTTCACGGCGCTTTCCGTTTCAGGGGTCGATTGCAGCGGACCTTTCACATAAAGCTGCTGATCCGCAGGTGAGAGGGGACGTCGGAAGGCACCCTCGACAAACTGCTGGCAGAAACTTTCCACCTTGGCGGCACGATCGGAATCCGTGGGACGGCTCCTGCTGAACTGGTCCAGTCGTTTGACGATGAAATCGGCCACTTCCAGGGCGGCGCGGGTCGTCGCTTCATGCCATGATTTCGACACGCTGACGCCACGCTCATAGCCCACGCTGCGATCATCCGGCGGAAAGGGTGTATGCACCACAAACGTCGGTGAAGTCCGCACAGGAGCCAGGTGGCGGGAGGGAATGACCTCCTGCGCCCCATGGGGAGGCTTCCATTGAAGGGATATCGAGGCCGACTTGTCCTTGAACTTGAAATACTCCAGCCGCAGCGGATAGGCACGTCCGCCGATCAGTTTGATGGATGCCCGATGCTCCACGTTCGAGGGCGAGGCCACCCATGCATCAATCAGCGGCACATCCACAGGTCCCTGGCCGCCGTTGACCCAGAGCCGGCTGCCATTCGGCGTGTTGAGGACGATGTCATAGTCACCGGTTTCAGGCGCGATCAGGGAACCACTCCATGAGATGGAGAACTCTTCGGCCTTGATCTTGTCCTTGTCCGGGCTGCCCTCCCCGAAATTGAAATCCACGCGGGCATCCAGCCTGTCGAAGGCCTTCTTGTCATTGCGCGTGCTGCGCGAATCGTAATAGGAGGCGCGCAGTCCCTTGTCCTTGCCCGGGACTTCATCCGTGCCCATGAAGGGCTTCAACAAATCCGCCACGGTCAGGAGGTATTGGGGATTCGTGAGCCGTGCGAGTTCGATCCGGGGCGGATTGTTTCGCAGGCGTGCCTCCCGGGAATAAAAAGCGTCGTGGATGTAGCGCGCCACCGCTTCGGCATCCCTGC
>CAYQCZ010000103.1:5600-6547 GCA_964415955.1 uncultured Verrucomicrobiota bacterium
GAGCCTTCCGGCATGCTCTTGTCGATGTAGCGGGCCAGCCTGTCCACGGACCAGTCACCCACCAGCGCATCGGCGTATTCACCCTTCACGCCCTCACCACTTTTCCCGTGGCACTTCACGCAATGCTTCTCGTAGATGGCAACCCCCGAGGGTGTTCGCGATGCGGCCATGGCGTTGCCACACCAGAAAACCATCGTCAACAAAACCAGCCATATCTGTGTCATTCGTCGATTCATTTGCATTGTCCACTCAAGAGACCCATCTGCCACCTGAGAGGTTTCAAATCGTTGCCACCAACTTGAGGCACAAGCGCAGGGCCTGCAAACACGCATGGCTCGGGCGGTGTCGTGCGGCGATTGGATGAAACCGCACGATGATGCATTCAAACAAACATGAATGCATGAAAGGGTGAGTGAAACCAGGAGCGTTTGACATGCCCCGGGGAGACTGGCGGACGTTCCTGCACACGACGAAATGGTGCGGCAGCAGCGGGGCGAAGAGGATGGGCCAGGGCATGGGAAAATGCCTCCCGCTTGATCCGGTCAGATTTGTCCATCATGCCTGTATAAAAACAGCCACATGGAGTTTTTCAAAGCATGGCCGGGACCTGGTGCGGCAACACAGATTAAAAAATCACATCCTATCATTCTATATTTCAATCAGTTGCAAATTAAGTTCGAGCAGGGACACCGGATGGCAAGCCCATTGCTAATGGAGCGATGGGTGAATGGTGTTTGATGAAAGACCGGCTTTAGGTTCATCCCGGATGGACCCCCATGAAACAATCAGGCCACCGGCCTGATCACTGATGGGCCTCCGGTCATGGATGCACGTGAAGCCGGACATTCCACCCAAGATCGAAAACCTAAACACTGACAAAACCAACAACTAGACATGAAGAGACTCCTAAAACTCCTGCTGATCGGGGCCGTGGCACTGGCCCCCTT
>CAYQCZ010000103.1:6557-10485 GCA_964415955.1 uncultured Verrucomicrobiota bacterium
CAGATGAACCCGCTGCGGCCGTGGCGGAGGCTGCGGTCAAGGGTGCAGAAGCCCCCGCTGATGAATACAAGGCGGATTACGAGGCCTTGCTGGCAGCCCAGAAAAAGGACGGTGTGGATTACTCCTACGCCTTCAACTTTTTCACCACCAGCATGCTGTGGACGGTCATCGCAGCCGGGCTGGTGTTCATCATGCACCTGGGATTCGCCACGCTGGAGTCCGGACTCACGCAGTCGAAGAACACGGTCAACATACTCTTCAAAAATGTGTTCATCGTCACGGCGGGCATCCTGACCTACGCCCTTTGGGGTTTTGCCAGCCATTATCCCGGAGATGCATGGCTGATCAACGGGTTCCTGGCCATGGGATCGCCCATTGGCGACCTGAATGCGGAGGGAGGTGACACCTTCGGCTATGGCGGCCTGGCTCTGGCCATGACCGGCTACGGGGATTTCATCTTCCAGGCCATGTTCGCCGCGACAGCAGCAACCATTGTTTCGGGGGCGGTCGCCGAGCGGGTCAAGCTGCTTCCCTTCCTCATTTTCGCCACGCTCCTCGTCGGCATCGCGTATCCATGGGTCGGCTCCTGGCACTGGGGCGGCGGCTGGATGGGCAGCCTGAATGGCGGCAACGGCTTCAAGGATTTTGCCGGTTCGGCAGTGGTCCACGCTTTCGGCGGTTTCGCAGCCCTCGCGTGCGTGCTCCTGCTCGGGCCGCGCAAGGGCAAGTATGTCAATGGCAAGGTCAAGCCGATCCCCGGACATAGCATGCCTCTGGCGACGGTGGGTGTGTTTCTGCTGTTCTTCGGCTGGTTCGGTTTCAATGGCGGCTCCGTGCTTTCAGCCAGCCCCGGACCGCTGGGCCTCGTGTTCACGACGACCACGCTCGCCGGTTGTGCGGGCGCCATCTCCGCCATCCTGGTTTCATGGACAATGTTCAAAAAGCCTGATCTCTCCATGGCCCTCAACGGCATTCTCGCGGGCCTTGTGGGCATCACCGCCAATGCCGACATCGTTTCGGGCATGGGTTCCATCATCATCGGCCTGATTGCGGGCGTGATTGTGGTGTTCTCCATCGTGTTGTTCGACAAGCTGAAGATCGACGACCCCGTGGGTGCCATTTCCGTGCATGGTGTCTGCGGCGTGTGGGGCATTCTGGCAGCGGCACTGTTCGAAGTGGTGCCGGCCGGGGCCGAGAAACAGTTCTCAATCGGCGGGCAGCTCATCGGCGTGCTGGCGGTGGCCGCCGCGGCCTTTGTGTTCTCGCTCGTTGTCTTCGGTGCCATCAAGGCAACGATGGGCATCCGTGTGAGCCCTGCAGAAGAGGACGAGGGCCTCGACATCGGCGAACATGGGATGGAGGCCTATGCCGGCTACCAGCCCCAGCCCGAATAACCCATCAGCAACGTAAACACGGACAATCCATCAATCGACACTTATGAAAAAAATCGAAGCCATCATCAAACCCTTCAAGCTCGAGGAAGTGAAGGACGCGCTTGCCGACGTCGGCGTCGAAGGCATGACCGTCAGCGAGGTCAAGGGATTTGGAAGGCAGAAAGGGCACACGGAAATCTATCGCGGCAGCGAATACACCGTGGACTTCCTGCCCAAGATCAAGATCGAGATCATCGTCGCCGATGACCGCAGTGAGGGCGCGGTCTCGGCCATCACCAAAGCCGCAAAGACGGGCAAGATCGGCGACGGCAAGGTCTTCGTGCTGCCCGTCGAAGAGGCCGTCCGCATCCGCACGGACGAGAAGGGCGAACAAGCCGTTTAGCGCGCCGGGAGGGCGAATGGAACAGGCGGCGGGGTGCATGCCCCGCCGCCTGCGGACCCAAAGGAAAGACCTCGACCGCCAGCCAATAATCGCCTCCGGGAGGGGCGGTTGGCTGGCGGTTCGTTTTTCAGCGGGCCCGGATCACGATGGCCGTGGTATTGTCCCGGCCGTCCCTCTGCACGGATTCCTCCACGAGCCGGCGGGCGGGATTGAAATCGGGCGCAGCAGCCGCATCCGATTCAATCAATTCCTTGATGCCACTGTCGAACAGGCCACCGATCACGCCGTCCGAACAGATAAGGAAGGTGTCCCCCGGAACGAACCCCACCGCACCCACCTGCGGGTCCACAAACTGGTTGCCAGCCCCCAGGGCCTTTTGGAGCACGTTCCGTCTGGGGTGAGTTCTGGCCTCACGTTCGTTGATCTTGCCGTTGCGATACAGCCACCCCACATAGGTGTCGTCGTGACTCAGTTGTTTCAACCCCCCACCGGAGGCAGGCAGGTAGTAGATGCGGCTGTCCCCGATGTGGCCGAAATACATCCATCCTGGTGAAAACCAGCACAAGCTCAGAGTGGCCCCCATGCCGGAACACTCGTCGTAGCTCCCACCCACAAATACCAGGGCCTTGTGAATCCTGTCGAAAAGGTCCGTCATCACATCCGCCCGGCCGCTCTCCAGCCCCTGCGCCGCCTGGTGAAAGGCTTTGGGCAGCAGCGTCGTGATCTTGTCCACGGCGATGCGGCTGGCAAACTCCCCCGCCATGGCTCCGCCCATGCCATCACTGACGGCGAAGGCAAAATCCATCATCTCCAGCGGCGCCTCGCCGGACGTGCCCAGCCGATGCACTTCACGGGCGTCAAACTGGAGCCCGATGAACGCATCCTCGTTGTTGCGGCGCACCTTGCCGCGGTCCGTCCAGGCGTGCCATTGAAGGCCGGCTGCGCAGGGTGGCTGGGGTTGCACTTCAGGGTCGCTCATGCGGGTGGGTGTTCAGTGGATTCAGGCAGGATTTCCGCGAACTCGAAGTCAATGACGCAAAACCGGCCGTCAGAAGCCCGATAGGTGATGTTGCGGGCCTCGGGATCGTCATGGCGCACGCCATAGGGAAGAAGATCCGCGAACAGTTCCGCCACCCGTTGCGGATCGATGTGCTGCACCCGGGTGCCACAGTTGGAGGTGATGATGCGCAGCTTGTCCCGGTCCGCCTCGAGCAACTGCGGCACAAACCCGCAGCCTCGTTTCTCAAGGTGCTTCAAGACCCTCACCTCATTGTCGAAGCGCTTCTGAGCATCCGGACCATGATAGGTCTTGAACACACGACCATCGAAGCTGAGCTTCACCGTCGCCCGCAAAGTGTCTTTCAAGTTTAGCATCGTGATGCCTGCCAAAGCAGCGTCGTTTGACTCCGATCATTGCGTCCGTTGGTTGCGAATTAAAGCACACTTCTTCAGCAATCCTCATCGCCATGGTCCCGTTTTGACCAGCCTGAACAAAAACCGACATCCGACGTCCGGATGGACAGCCGGCCCCGGACAGTTTCACAAGTTGCCGCATGTTGAAAGCCCTGCCACGACGCGTTGAATTGGATTTGATCTGACTCCAATCGCAAATTACTTGCGGGCTGGCATTGTCCCTGCTGACATCCATTACGTCGTTTGAATTGGCCTAAAGTTGGCGCAATTTGATCAACCAAACCTGAATCCAGTCACATCATCTACGCACATGGCGAAATACAAACTCGAATACCTGTGGCTCGACGGCTACGAGCCTGTCGCAAACATCCGCGGCAAGACCCAGATCAAGGAATTTTCCAGCTTTCCTAAACTGGAAGAACTCCCCATGTGGGGTTTTGACGGCAGCTCCACCCGTCAGGCCGAAGGCAAGAGCTCGGACTGCATGCTCAAGCCCGTGGCCGTGTATCCGGACAGCACCCGCAAAAACGCCGCCCTCGTCATGTGCGAAGTCATGATGCCCGATGGCAAGACCCCGCACCCATCAAACTCCCGCGCCAACATCCCCGATGATCCGGGAGCATGGTTCGGTTTCGAACAGGAGTATTTCCTCTACAAGAACGGTCGTCCCCTGGGCTTCCCGGAAGGCCTGACCAACTTCCCCTATCCCCAGGGCGAATACTACACCGGCGTCGGCTAC
>CAYQCZ010000104.1:0-10454 GCA_964415955.1 uncultured Verrucomicrobiota bacterium
CAAGGGTTCTTTTTACACGCCGGATACGCTACATGATTTATGGAAATGCTCTAACGGAATTTTGAGGAGAGTAATCGCAAACATCAATTTCACCCCAGCAACTCCCGCATCCGTTCATAACCCACCTTCAACACCTCGGCGGGATCTTTCGCCCACAATTCCTTGTTGAACAGTTCGAGACTGACGGTGCCGTTGTAGCCCTTGTCCTTCAGGATTTGTATCTCGCCTTCAAGAGCAGGGCGCAACCTTACGCGGAGGAGACGGCCCACCGGGCCGTCTCTACGGCCACACGTGTGTAGAATCTTGAGCCGTAGTCCCGCCCTGCGCATCACGTAGAGACGCCTCGGTGAGGCGTCTTTGTCTTTGCCTCGGGTTGTCGCGAATGCCCGGTGAAAACCACCACACCGACTATTCCTCACCCCAACAACTCCTGCATCCGTTCATAACCCACCTTCAACACCTCGGCGGGATCTTTCGCCCACAATTCCTTGTTGAACAGTTCGAGACTGACGGTGCCGTTGTAGCCCTTGTCCTTCAGGATTTGTATCTCGCCTTCAAGAGCAGGGCGCAACCTTACGCGGAGGAGACGGCCCACCGGGCCGTCTCTACGGCCACACGTGTGTAGAATCTTGAGCCGTAGTCCCGCCCTGCGCATCACGTAGAGACGCCTCGGTGAGGCGTCTTTGTCTTTGCCTCGGGTTGTCGCGAATGCCCGGTGAAAACCACCACACCGACTATTCCTCACCCCAACAACTCCCGCATCCGCTCATACCCCACCTTCAACACCTCGGCGGGATCTTTCACCCACAATTCCTTGTTGAACAGTTCGAGGCTGACGGTGCCGTTGTAGCCTTTTTCCTTGAGCAGTTGCACCTCGGCTTTCAAATCGATGCAGCCTTCGCCCAGCATCACGCGGTCGGGATCGGTCTGCGTCAGGGCCGGTTTGTCCTTGCGCGCATCGTCGATGTGATAGTGGCTGATGCGTTCCACGGGAATCTGCCGGAGCAGTTCCATGGAGGACTGGCTGTTCCAGGTGTGAAAGGCGTCGAGGATCAACGTGGCGTCCGGATCATTGGCCTCCTGCACGACCTGCCAGGCGTGCTCCAGTTTCCAGGCCGACTTGAAGAAGCCGATGTATTCAAAGGTCGGTTTCACGCCCGCCTTGCGCCCGATGTCCAGCAGATCACGATAACGCCGGGCAAGCTGGCCAAGATCACATTCCATGCGCGGCGGCGTTGCAACAATCCACGGCGACTTGAAACGCGCGGCCAATTCCATGCGACGTCTGCATTCATCGAGCATGATCGGGTATTCGACGTCCACAGCCTCTCCCCAGGCCCGCATCGCGATCATGCAGGGCACGATCAAACCGGTGTCGGCCAGCGCCCGCTCGACGTCACGCACTTCGCCGCCCTGGCCGATGTATTCGTAGATGTCGTTGATCCACAGTTCGACACCCGCGAAACCCGCCTTGGCGGTCAGGTGAATCTTCTGGAGCAGCGGCGTGGGTTTGATCGTGCTGGTGTTGAGGCAGAGTGTGAAGGGCATAACAGCTTCGCTGAATGACCAATGGCAAATGTCCAATGCCCAAAGTGGCATCGTGCATTCACCGATTGGTCATTGAGTCTTGGTCATTGGTCATTTCAAAAAGGCCCCAGCCTTGGTGGCCAGGGGTCCATGGTGAACACGCTGGCATCGAAGCATTCCTTGAGCAGGCGGAGCTTCAAGGAGGCGTGTTCAGGCTTGTTCCAAAGATTCACGTATTCATCCGGATCAGCAGTGAGGTCGTAGAGTTCGCCGTCCTCGGTGCCGTGATAGACGACAATCTTGTGCGTGTCCGTGCGGACCATCGTCCCGTAGGAATGCGGGTGCGACCAGGCGTTGTAGTATTCGCTGAAGACGCGTTCGCGGAAATGATTACCCGGCTTCTCGCCGGTCAACAACGGCATGAGCGAACGGCCCTGGACGCGTCCGGGCACTTCCAGTCCGGCGGCTTCCAGCAGCGTGGGCACGATGTCCACCAGCTCGATCAAGCCATCCACCTGCGTGCCTGCCTTGAACCGGCCCGGCATCCGCATGATCAACGGCACGCGCACGGCTTCCTCGTAGAAATGCGGCCCTTTCAGGAACAGGCCGTGGTCGCCCAGCAGCTCGCCGTGATCCGACATGAAGATCAGCAACGTGTTTTCCGACTGCCCGGTTTCTTCCAACGTCTTCAGGATGCGCCCGGTGTGAAAATCAATCTGCTCGACCATCGCGTAATACGCCGCCACAACCTGCCGCTTGTCGTTATCGGTCATCTTCGCGACGTGGAAATAACCCGGCGTGTTGTGCGCCCATTCGGCGTCGAGTTGCTGGTAGCGCGGCTTGTCCTTCAGTTCTCCGGGGCGATGCTTGGGCAGCCGCATGTCCGCCGGATTGTAACGCTTCAAATACTCGGCGGGCGGATCGAACGGATGATGCGGCGCAAAGCAGTTGAAACTGAAAAACCACGGGCGACCTTGGTTGGCGTGAATGAAGTCGATGGTCTTCTCCGCGCAGAAAGTCGTCTGGTGGAATTCGTCCGGAATGCCTTCCTTGATGTAGGACGTGCCCGCCCCGCGATACAGCTCGTCCCAGGTTTTGCCCTTGGCGGCGAGCCATTGCGTGTAGGCGTTCTCGGGCCAGTCCGGCTGCGGATGATGCGACCAGTGAAACTCGTGGTAACCGTCGTCGATACGCGCCTCGACGCGGCCATTCGCGCACGAAGCCAGATGCAGCTTGCCCGCGAGGCCGCAGTGATAACCCGCGTCTGCCAGCAGGCGGCTGATCAGGCGTTCGTCCGCGGGCATCTGCTGGCCGTTCTGACGGCAGCGCGTCGTGCGCGGATAACGCCCGGTCAGAAACGATGCACGACTTGGCGTGCACACCGGGCTCTGGCAATACGCACGGTTGAAGGACACACCCTCGGCGACAAGACGGTCCAGCACCGGTGTGTGGATGCGGGGATTACCCAGTGCGCGGATGGTGTCATAGCGTTGCTGGTCCGTGCAGAGCCAGAGGATGTTGGGAGGACGCGTTGCCATGCTGTGTGGGGCGGAGGTTAATGAACGAAGCCATCCCTGCCAAACGCGATCTGCCTGCCATGCATCGTTCTCGTCCTCATCCTCGCACTCCTCCTCGTCCTCGCTTTTCCCATCTCCACCAGATCACACTTCCCCCTTGCGACTTCGCATGCCCACGACGCACCCTCCGCCATGCTGTTGTTCCGCGAAAAACCGCCCGCAGGCTGGCTGGACAAGGTCCTGTCACGCCTGCCTGACGTGCTGGTGGACCACGCACACCTCGAACGCAAGGCCGCCACCACGGCCATCAACTTGGAGAAATACCACGAACTGTTCCCGCGTGTGGACGAGCTCAACGCCATTGCCATCGAGGAATTGCAGCATTTCCAGCTCGTGCTCTCGCTGCTGAAACGGCGCGGCATCCCCTTCAGCCAGCCCATGCGCAGCCCGTGGATTTCCGCCATGATGGCCACCATCCGCAAGGGCCGCCGCGAACAGGTGATCGACCACCTCATCGTCTGTGCGCTGATCGAGGGGCGGAGCTGCGAGAAGTTCCAGTGGCTTGCGGACGCCCTGCGCGATCGCGACACCGAACTGGCCACGTTCTACAAATCGCTGGTGGAATCCGAGGGCAACCACTATGCCACCTACTGGCTCATGGCGCGGGAGATTGATGAACCGGAGGCGGACGCACGTTTGCAATTCTATCTCGATCTCGACGCCCGGCTCATCCGCGAACCGCACGACCTGCCCATCCTGCATTGAAACCACGCTGTGGGTGACTTTGACCGGAGAGCGGCCAACCTGGCCGCAGACCTGCGACATGCCAGGCGGCGGGCGCGATTCCAACCCTGCCGCAAGCCATAGTTTCTGCGCCCTGGAAGGGCGCACTCCGCTGAACGGGTTGCGGCCATCCTGGCCGCAGAAAGAATGCAACCACAGCTCGCATGAAATTCTCGCAAGCGGCGTTGGCAGGCGAAGCTGCTGCGCCCTGGAAGGGCGCACTCCATCAAACCATCGGCATGTTGAGCCTGCCGGATTCATCCCGAAATCGGGCGCTGCTCCATGACCAGCTAGACGGCTCTTTGACCAACCCGGCCTTTACCGGGTTCATCTCGATGTAACGACGGCTTCGCTGCTCTTGCGCCGCGTCACGGATGAATGTGTCCCAGTAACCGTCCTGCCAGAACTTGCCTGAGCGCCCCAACAACTTGTTCACCTTCTTCGCCATGAAACTTTTCCAAGTGTCCACAATTCTGGACATCGGCACGCTCTGGACTCGAAACAGAACATGAACGTGATTTGGCATCACGCACCAAGCCCGCAGGTCGTAGCGCTCTGGATGGAAGAACCTCAATGCCGCTTCCACCACTGATGCGCCCTCGGGATTTCGAAGGTGACATTCGCCGCATCCGCGATCCAGATACGCCTCAAGCTCCAGCTGGCGTTGTCGCCAGTTCTCGACCTTCAAAAGCGCCTCCCATTCCGAGCGCAATGCGGCAGGAAACGCATCCGCCAGACGAAAAGTGACGAACTGCACCAATCCCGGCTCGTCGCGATGCGGGAGATAACCGTTCTCATGCCACCCAAGGAAACCCCTTTCGATCGTGTCCTTCGGCAATGGTCGCGACCAAAGGCGCTTTGCTTTCACCAGATCTCCGACGCCCGGGTTATACGGTGGTCGGGGAAGATTCTTCCGATGCATGGAGGTAAGAAGACCTCACGGCATGTCCGACGCAAGCCCGGAGAGCGGCCATCCTGGCCGCAGAAATGCGGCACACACGACAGCATGAAGTCTTCTCAAAGCCGTTCGTAGTGCAAAGCGTTCTGCGCCCTGGAAGGGCGCACTCCGACACACGCATTTTCAAAACTCGCAAATGGACGCGATTGCAGTAGGTTCGGGCCAAGTTGAAGCACTCTCGTAAAGTCATGATCACGCTGGCTGCCGTGGTGGCAGTGGTGACGCTGATCATCTTTGTCACCCGACCGCGAGAGCCGGTGTATGAGGGGAAACGGTTGAGTGAGTGGCTGGCAGTGCTCTATGGAAATGAGCGCGATGCTGCGGGGAATTTTCTGCGTCTTAGTCCGGAAGTTCCCCAAAGTCGATCCTCCAGTGAAAAGGGTCCGGAAGAGAAATACCGCGATGCAGAACGAGCCGTCCGCGAAATCGGAACTGAAGCGATACCACAACTGATCGACCTGCTTCGAGCCGAGGATTGGAAGGTGAAACTTTGGCTGGGCAAGGGTGTGCAAAGCGTTCCGTTTATAACGTGGCGTCCCCAAATGGCTGCTGATTTGAAGCGAAAAGGGATGCTTGGCTGTTTGGCGCTGGGACCTTTGGCGGGACCAGCGATCCCTGATCTCCAAACCATAGTGGAGGAAAACATAGCAGAAAGCTCTCTTGCGGACTGGACTCTGGCCAAAATCGGGGCTCCAGCGGTCCCGTCGTTGATCATCGCCCTCGGGCATACCAACCTGACGGTCCGCGCGAGAACCGCAGGGACTTTGAGAGCCATCGGTCCAACTGCACGGGATGCGATCCCAAAGTTGATGGAACACGTTAGCCAAAACCCTCCGCATGAAGCAGGCCAGGCAGTTTGGGCACTGGGGAGGATCAATACGAACCACGAGACGGTGATTCCGGCTTTGGTGGGATTCCTGCAACGCGCGAATGGTTATCAGAAAATCGAGGCATGCCAGGCGATCGGTGCCTTCGGCACGAATGCGGTGGCCGCCCGGCCGGCGTTGATGGAAGCTGCCGAGTCAGTTGACTGGCGTGTGAGGATTGCGGCACGCACTGCGCTGGAGAAAGTGGACATCGGCACAAAGCAAGATTGACCGATACCGACTGGATGAGACTTCGCCTCTCTAATCCTTGGCCCTTTCCAACCCCGCCTTCTGATATGCGCCGAAGTCGCTGAACCAGTGTTTCTTGGCGAAGCGATAGACCCACGTTGATTCCGGCACCTCGCTGCCGGGACGGAATTGTGACGTGCGCGGTTGCATGGCTTCCAGTTCGGCGGTCGCCGTCTTGCGGGCGGTGCCGTCGGGTGCGTTGTGCTTTTGCACGAAATTTTTCAGCAGATCGGGCCGTTCCAGCACGATGCACCCGCGCGTGGTGGAGGCGGCCATCTTGCGGAAGTCGGCCAGGTATGTGCTCTGCACAAACACGTCGCGGATGTGGCGTTTGTCGCGGATGTTTTCCTTGGCGAACTGGATGATCGGGCATGGCTCGATGGCACCCCACGGGCTGATGTGATGGCTGATGCCGGTGGCCGCCGGGCACAGCGCCTGGCCGTCGTGCATGTAATACGCATCGATGATCGCAATGGGCTTCTTCGCGCGCATCTCGACAACGAACCGGCGGATCTTCGCCTGTTGCTCCGGCGTCAGGCAGAGCTGTTCGTTCGGCGCGGGACCAACGGGCCGGTAGGTGTGATACCAGGCATACATCACACCCATCTCGATCAGGCGGTCGAGCCATTCCTCGCGCAGCAGTTCGTCGAAATTGGTCTGGCACAGGCTGGTGGCAACACCGGTGAGCAGCTTGTGTTTCAGACAGTTTTCAAGCCCGGCCAGCGTCCGCGCAAAGACCTCCTTTTTGCCCCGGCGTTCGTCGCTGATGATTTCGTTGCCCTCGATGCTGACCAGTGGCGTGACATTGCCCATGCGGCGCATCTGGGCGGCGAGTTCATCGGTGATGAGCTGGCCGTTGGTGAAGATCTGGAAGTAACACTTCGGATGCTGCTCCAGGATGTCGAGCAGGCCCTTATACATGAAGGGTTCGCCGCCCAGGATGCCGAAGAAGCTGTTGCCCGCCTCGCAGGCCTCGCGGATGAGCCGGTGCAAATCCTCGGCGGGAATCTTCTCCTGTTTCGCAGCGACATCCACCCAGCAGCCCTGACAGCGCAGGTTGCAACTGTTCAGCACCGACACATAGAGGAACGGCGGAAAGTATTCCCCGCGTTTCAGGCCGGCCTTGAAGCGCTGCACCGAGCGCATGCCGCGCCAGCCGAAGTTATACGCGAACTTCCAGACGAGACGCTTGTCGGTCTCGAACAGGACGCGCTTGGCCATCTGCAAATACATCGGTGTGGCGGACTATAGCCGCGACGGGCGCGAAGCCAATGGGGAATACGTTCTCAGGACCATTCACTGGTGGGGCGAGACTGTCGAGCCCTGTTCATTTTGGGAGAAGTCCAATAGAGCAAGTATGCGAAAAGACCTTTGATCCTTCCATACGTCCGGCTGATTACCCGCTCTCTAGTCACGCACGCTTAACTGAGAAAGTCAGGGCTCGATGGAATCTCGCCCCACCACGCGAGTGCCATGTCTCAGTAATGAGCGATCACCTCGATCTCGACCTGTGCGCCACGGGGCAGCGCGGCCACCTGGATGGTCGAACGGGCGGGATGATCCGCGGTGAAATACTTCGCGTAGATTTCGTTCATCGCGGCGAAGTCGGCGAGGTCCACCATGAACACCGTGCTCTTCACCACGTTGGCGAAGGTCAATCCCTGGTCTTCCAGGATCAGCTTGATGTTCTCCAGCACACGCGTGGCCTGGGCCTGAATGCCTTCGGGCAGAGGTCCTGTGGGGTGTTGGGGATCGATCGGTATTTGTCCGGCGCAGAACAGCAGGTCGCCGATGCGCACAGCCTGGTTGTAGGGACCGACCGCCGGGGCGGCCTTGGCGGGTTTGAGGACTCGTTTGGTTGCCATAAGATGAGGTTGGGTTCGTCGTGGGTTACAGATGCTTCGAAAGGATGGGGGCCAGCACGCGTTTGGTCTTCGCAGGCCAGAGTTGTTTGTCCGTCATGATGGCGTTGCGCAGGGCGTCATGGCACGGCCAATTGGGTTCAGCGGGAATCTGCGGGATGACGGCTGCCACGATGCGCTTGGCGGTGTCCGCGTTTTTCATGAGGTTGGCCACGACCATCTCGACGGTCACATGCGCCTCGTCCACCTTCCAGCAATCGTAATCCGTAACCATGGCCATGGTGGCATAGGCGATCTCCGCTTCGCGGGCGCACTTCGCCTCGCCGAGATTCGTCATGCCAATCACCGAGTAACCGGCCTTGTGATGGGTGATGGATTCGGCGCGGGTGCTGAAGGCGGGGCCTTCCATGTTCACATACGTGCCGCCATCGTGGACCCGCGCCTTCAACGTGCGCGCCGTCTTGAGCAGCAACTGGCGCAGCTCCTCGCACACGGGATCGGCGAACGCCACATGCGCCACGATGCCGCGGCCGAAAAACGTGTGATTGGCCGACTGCTTGGTGCGGTCGAGAAACTGGTCCACCAGCACGATGTCACAGGGCTTGAGCTTCGCCTGCAACGAGCCGACGGCGCTCACGCTGATGATCCATTGCACGCCGAGCTTCTTCATCGCCCAGAGGTTGGCGCGGTGGTTCAGTTCACTGGGGAGAATGCGATGGCCGCGTCCATGGCGGGGGAGAAAGACCACGTCACGCCCGGCCAGACGGCCGGTCAGCAAGGCGTCCGAGGGATCGCCAAAAGGCGTCTTCACCCGCACCCATCGCTGGTTGGTGAAGCCCTCGATGTGATACAGGCCGCTGCCGCCGATGATGCCGATGCGATGCGTGTCCATGCGCGGCAGAAACTGCTTGGACACGGACGCCATGGCAAGCCACGAAACGTCGAAATGGATTCACATTTGGCGGGATTCCGGCATCATCCGTCCACACCTGCCATGAGCGACATCAAGTTCTCCTGTCCTGCCTGCGGGCAGCACATCTCCATCGATGCCAGTTACGCGGGCGAAAAGCTCGCGTGCCCCAACTGCCAGGGGCCGGTCACCGTCCCTTCCGCACCGGAAGCGGCGATGGACGACGTGCAGATCGCCAAAGCGCCGGCCAAAGGTTCCGGGAAGATGATGGCCGTCGGCGTCGCCCTGCTGGCCATTGCCGGTGTGGCGGGGGGCGTGGTGTTTTTGAAAGGAAGGCAGAAGGACGACTCCAAGGAGAAAGCAGCGCCCGCCACAACCGGGACGCAGCCCAGCACCTCACAAACTGTCGTCACGTCGAAACCTTCCGCTCCGGAGCCTCCTCCCGTGGATCCGTCCATGGATGGCATGGCCATGGGGATGAATGCAAGCATGGGTAGCGCCATCGAAGCCACACCCGGTCCTTTCCCCACGGATCCGAATCCATGGCCCCAGTGGCGCGGACCCAATCGCGACGGCATTTCACCGGAGAAGGGACTGTTGCAACAATGGCCGCTGGCCGGACCGAAACTTGTCTGGAAGGCCTCGGGCTGCGGCAAGGGTTTTTCCAGCGTAAGTGTTTCCGGCGGGAAGATCTTCACCATGGGCGATGGTTCGGATGGCAGCCATGTGCATTGTTTCGAGGAATCCACCGGAAAGAAGGTGTGGAGTTCACCCGTCGTCGGCAAGACAGGCGGCAACTACGCGGGGACGAAATCCACGCCCACGGTGGACGGCAACCGCGTGTATGCGCTGGGACAGTTCGGCGATCTTGTCTGCTTGAACACCGCTGACGGGAAGATCGTCTGGCGCAAGAGTCTGACGGATGATTTTGCCGGCCGGTTTTCAGAGTGGAACTACACGGAATCACCGCTGATCGATGGCGAGCGGCTCATCATCTGTCCGGGAGGCCGTGCCGGATTGATGGTGGCGTTGAACAAATCCACCGGCGCGCCCCTGTGGCGGACGCAGTCATGGAACGACGACGCGCAATATGTCTCGCCCGTGATCGCGGAGTTCGGCGGACGCCGCCAATACGTGACCATGACCATGCAGAATGTGGGCGGTGTGAGCGCGGAGACAGGCCAGTTGTTGTGGAAGGCGGCGCGTGCCGGAGCCACGGCGGTGATCCCCTCGCCCATCATCTACAACGACATGGTCTATGTGACCTCCGGCTACAACATCGGCTGCCATGCCTTCAAGATCGGCATGAACGGCCCGCGTTTCACGGCGTCGCAGGTGTATTGGAACAAGGAATTGATCAACCACCATGGCGGCGTCGTGCTGGTGGGCAAACATGTCTATGGACACTCGGACCGCGGCGGCTGGACCTGCATGGACATCGAAACCGGCGAGGTGAAGTGGAAGCATTTCAGCGTGGGCAAGGGCGCGGCGCTCTACGCCGATGGACGTCTCTATTGCCGTGCCGAGGCAGGGAATGGCGCCATTGCGCTTGTTGAAGCGAACCCGGACGCCTACCGCGAGGTGGGAAGGTTCGACCAACCCGACCGCAGCAATCAAAACAGCTGGGCGCATCTGGCCATTGCCAACGGACGACTGCTCGTGCGCGATCAGGACGTGCTGCTGGCCTACGACATCCGCGCCAGGTAGCGCGCTTCAGTCTGACAGGCCCTTAGAGCCTGTCTGAAAATGACAAGGGGCGCTGTTTTCGAGGAAAGGTGCGGA
>CAYQCZ010000105.1:0-9625 GCA_964415955.1 uncultured Verrucomicrobiota bacterium
CGAATGCCATCGGCAGCACCGCGGCGATCACGGCGAACGTCGCGAGAATCGTGGGGTTGCCGACTTCGCTCACGGCCTCGACGGCGATGGTATTCCACGCGCGGCCCTTGTTCTGCGGCAGGTGGAAATGCCGGACAATGTTTTCCACCACCACGATCGCGTCATCCACGAGGATGCCGATGCTGAAGATCAGTGCGAAGAGCGTGATGCGGTTCAGCGTGAATCCGTAGAGGTAGAAGACCAGCAGCGAGAGCGAGCGTTGCGGGAATCGCCACGGCCACGATGCCGCTCTCGCGCCAGCCGAGCGTGAGCCAGATCAGAATGGAAACACTCACGACGGCGATGCCCATGTGCAGGAGCAGTTCGTTAGATTTCTCTGCCGCCGTTTCACCATAGTGGCGCGTGACCGAAACGGTGACGTCCGCGGGAATCACGTTCCCTTTCAAGGTGTCCACCTTGCGCAACACGTCGTGCGCGACGGAGATGGCGTTCGCGCCGGGACGCTTGGCAATCGCGAGCGTGACGGCGGGTTCCTCGGAATGGTTGTGGCTGCCGTAAAACACGTAGTTGGCCGGTTCCTCTGCGCCGTCCTCGATGTCCGCGACGTCGCGCAGGTAAACGGGCTTTCCGCTGAACACGTCCACGACCACGTTGCGCACGTCGTCGGCGTTGCGGAGAAACGCGCCGGTTTCGACGATGATCGTGCGATTGTTCGAAGTGAGTTCGCCGGAGCGATACTGCCGGTTGGCCTGTTGCAGCATCGGGATCAGCCCGGCTGGACTGAGGCCGCGCGAGGCGAGCCGCGCCGGATCGAGCAACACGCGCAGTTCACGCCGCGCGCCGCCGATGACGGTCGTCTCCGCCACGAGCGGGACCTGCTTCACGGATTCGTCCACCTGCGTCACGAGGCGGCGCAGCGTGAGGTGATCATAGCGCGCGCTGTGAAACGTGAGCGCGAGGATGGGAACGTCGTCGATGGACTTGGGCTTGATGAGCGGCGCGGCGACGCCGTGGGGAATGCGGTCGAAGTTGGAACGCAGTTTCTCTGTGACGGACACGAGGCTGCGGCCGGGATCGGAGCCGACCTTGAAGCGCACGATCACGAGTGATTCGCCTTCGTGCGACTGGGAATAGAGGTATTCAACGCCGGGAATCTCCCACAGCAGCTTTTCCGTCGGGAGGGTCGCGCGCTGCTCGACTTCCTTGGCGGAGAATCCGGGCATCGCGACCATGACATCGATCATCGGCACCTTGATCTGCGGCTCCTCCTCGCGCGGAAGCATCAGCACGGCAAACGCGCCCAGCAGGACCGAGGCGACGACCACCAGGGGCGTCAGTTTGGAATCGATGAACGCCTGCGCGATGCGGCCCGCGATGCCTGGATGGGATTCGGGAGCATTCATGGCTTCATCACCACGGGCTGGCCGTCGGCAAGTTTTGAAGGCTCATCCACCACCAGCCATTCCCCAAGGTCCAGCCCCGACAACACTTGAACATGTCCGTCCAATATCTTGCCAGTGCGCACGAGCCTCCATCTGGCCGCACCGTCCTGCACTACGATCACATATTGCAACTGGCCCCGTTCAACCACCGCTCCCCTGGGAACGGCCAGCAGATCGCTTTCGCCCACCGGGATGGCCACGCGACCGAACTGGCCTGAGCGGAGGTTTGCGCTTTCCGGCAGCTCCAGCTTGATCAAGAAAGTGCGGTTTGCCTCCCTGGCCGCCGGGGAGATTTCAACAACGGTTCCCGTGCGCTCATCCGGCAATGATGCAATGCGCACTGGCAGGCCATCCCCAAGTTTGATTCCGTGAATCAAGCTTTCGCTGATGCCCGACTCGAAGACCATGGGCCCTGCCGATTCGATCTCAACCAGCGGCCTTCCGGGCTGGGCAAGGTCGCCGGGTTCCGCGAGTTTGTGTGCAACCACCCCGTCAAACGGCGCCACAATCCGGGTGTAATGCAGCATGGTTTCCGCTTCCGACAGCACGGCCTTTGCAATGCGGCTCTGGGACTCAAAGGATTCAAATTCCTGCCTTGTGACCGCGTTGTGCCGGAGAAGAAGGGTGAACCGCTCCAGTTCACGCTCGGCATGGGAGAATGCGGCACGTGCCTGCTCCAGTTTCGCCTGATACTCCTTCGCATCAAGTTCAGCGATCAGGTCACCTTTCTTGACTGACCAGCCCAGCCCCACGGGCAGGTTCGAAATGCGTCCGGTGATTTTTGATTCCACCCTGCCCCGGACACGCGCCTGCACCGTGCCCGTAAATTCCTCGAACGATTTGTGTCGCATCGGAGTGACCTGCACGACCGGCACCGTGACTGTCACCATGGGAGGTGATGATCGTTCGACACCTGTTTCTGCCTTGTGACATCCACCCAGGAAAAGCACCCCGCCAACGACCATGATGATGGGCAACATTCGAAGGGCAGAGATTGTTCTCTTGCCGCGCCTGTCACCTCCCCCCTCCAGAAGTGATAATCCGGACGTTTTTCGCAATAAGGCAATGCCAGTGCGCTCGTTTGCACGCGCTTCATAAGCCGCACGCGAAACCCGGCCATTGTGGCATCCGGCTTGAAGGTCATGACCACGATTGTCAACCGGGGCGGTGTGGGCGTTTTGGCGGCAGAGGCGACGGTTGCGATCACCCCGGGCAGGGATCACGACGTTTGACACCCATGCGGAGAGCGCATGACCTGGTGTCCCGAAGAATGAATGCGGCATCTTCATATTACTGGATGGGTTGCCAGCCTAGGGATGCTTTTCAGCAGGTTCTCCGAAAGATCCTTCAAGAGCACTTCTGCGGCGGGGTCGTGTTTCCCCAATTGCACACCCTCCTCCAAGAACCACTGCCGCAGGGAATTCAGAGTGGCCACGCAAACCTTGTCCGGAAGCGATTCTGCAAGTTTGATGACATCACCGACCGATTCAAACATCCCGAGCCGTGGCCTCATTTCCCTGGGAATTGTCAAAAAAAGATAATAATGAAGCCACGTCCCCTGTCTGGTAAGAACGAAGGAACAAGGTCTCATGTTGATGTCAGCCGGATCTGCCCCATCCTGCACCACCATGAACGGGCCGTGGTGCTCAGGGTGGGAGGTCAATCGGCTCAAATCCAGGAGCCGGAAATCCTGATAACGGTTGGTGATCTTGGAAGCCGGGTTCATGGCGTCTTTCCCTGGCGTTTACATCTTGAGTCACAGCAACCGCCCGACCCAAGTCCCATTCGGATCAGTATCTTTTCCGCCGGACAGAAGCCGGTGAAGGCAGACTGGATCAGGTTGACGCCAACGAACACCCCAAGCAGCAGCCAGGCCGGTTGCGCGAAATGGCCCAACACGATGCTGACCAGAACAAACACGCCTGCAAGGATTCTGATGATATGTTCGAGCTGCATATTGAGTGTTTTCATATTTATGATTGTATGATCATATTGTTATATGAGTATGTCAATTGACTTTTAATCGAATCTCGTGCATAAACATCTCGTGGCTGACAATCATCAATCCTTGCCCTTGGAAGCTCTTGAGTTGGTGGCTGCGCGCTTCCGTGTTCTGGGAGAACCCAACCGCCTTCGGTTGATCCAGATCTTGCGCGACGGCGAAAAGCCAGTCAACGAACTCGTTGGAATCACTGGACTTACGCAGGCAAATGTTTCCAAACACCTCGCCACTCTCACGGACTCCGGCATTCTGGACCGCCGAAAGGAGGGCGTGAATGTCATCTACCTCATTGCCGATCCATCCATCTTCGATCTTTGCGAACTGGTCTGCGGAAGTTTGCAGCGCCGTTTGAAGGCAAGCCAGTCAGTCCTTCAATCATCTTCAAATGCAGAAAAGCAGGGCAGTAATCCACAACCCGTCAGTAATATGAATGATTCTGAGCAGGTCCTTCCCATACCCCCTTCGGAGATCCCACCCTCTCAACCGTTTTCCATCCGTTTTGATTGAGTCTGTCGGCTGCTTCACAAGGTCGGACGCACCAGAAAAACCGGAATGGCCCCGTATTTCTTGGCGAGTTGCTTCGTCCCCACATAATCACAACTGAAGTCTTTTACACCTTCCGCTGTGGCAAGTGCGGAAAAGGCTTCACTGGCATACACCTGCCCCTCCTCGGTGATCGGCTCGATGCGGGCCGTGCGGTTCACATGCGACCCGTTGTAGGTTTGCTTCCCCAGCACCGGATCCTGACTTGGAAATACCGGGCCGGCATGCAATGCAATGCGAACACTGAGTTCATCCGGCAAACCATGCTGGCTCCAGCGTGTCTTGCACACGAGATCCCGCATGCCAAGGGCAAACAGACCGGCATCGCGGACCGTATCAAAAACCGCGCAAACCGCGTCACCCCAAGTATTTTTGTGAAGCGGACGGTAACGGTTCAGGAGATCGGACACCCGCCCCATGAAATGTTCGACGAAAATGGGTATCTGCACTTCGGCCAGCTTGGTAAAGCCAACGACATCCGCAAAAATCATGGCCTTGATCTCCATGGGGGGACGTTTGATCAGGTCAGCCTTTCGGATGCGCTCGGTTTCGTAGGATATATTACCCTTTGGTTGTTGAGGCTTGATGTGGCCATCATGGGGATTGATGATTTCCACATTAACTGCACTTTTTTGACGCCAGTAATCCACAAATGACTGGGTTCCCCCACGTCCATCCCCGCGCTGGCCATCCCACAACACCACGGGTGTGACATCCATGCCCAGAAAACGGCTTTTGAGCAACGCCAGGCCGCTGAGCGCTTGATTGCAAAATTCGAAAGCGGCGGCATCGTTTGGATCACCCGCCTCGTTGAGCACGAAGATGTTGGCGGCATTCTGCAACACCCGCTCGAAGCGCTCGCCTAGATTGGTTCCGGGCAGGATGTCCACGCTGGCGCGTTTGAATTCATCCTTTCGAAATGGGAGGACGATGTTGATTTCACCACCCCGCGCCAGAAGAGATTCAGCAAATATCAAATCGCCTCCACAGGCCAGTGAACTGAATCCGACCTGGGCGTTCAACTGGTTCAACAAGCGTCCGACCTCCTCCCGCACACGGGGTTCCCGGTCGAATGGAAAACGAGGAACCTTGCGTTCGGGCCGGTCAAACATGTGGCCTGAAAACACGGCGATCCGTGGCAGCACGAAGCAGTGATCCAGTTGGTGCGGCTCGCCGGTGATATATTCCAGCAGCAATCGGGCCTGACTGCGCGTGCGGCTGACCACCACGGTGCTCATTTTGCTGTCCCTTGAGCCGCGCAGATAATAATCCTCCGCCTTTTACAAATCGCCCAGGATCAATGCCGCCTCGGCCAGGGTCGCCTCCAGCCAGTAACGCTCATCAGACTCAGGCCCAATGACTTCCAGCGTGCTTTCACAGGTTTCAAGCACCTCCTGCGCCAATGAACGGGCCACATCCTTGTCCCCGTAGATCAATCCCGTGGTGGCCGCATTGATGCCGGAATAATAGCCGCGGTTGCGCTTGTAACTGTCGAGATACAAGTCATAGCTCTGCCGCAGATGCCGGCGTTTCTCATCCGGATCCGTGCCAAGCTGCCAGAAATCCTTGTGGGTGCGGGCAAGCAACCCGAGCGTTTCCTCGTCCTGATGTCCGGACCGGCGCAGGTGGTCCAGGAGGGCATTGGCGCGACGTGTGGCACCGGTCCGTGCCAGTGCCAGAGCCTGCAACTGGACCAGCCGGAGGTCGTCTTTGAAAGCCACGAGCCCCTCCGCAGTCATGTCAAACGCCAGAAATGACTCGCCCATGCGCAGGGCGGCGTCCACCGCCCGGCGGTAAATCTGCACATCCCGATACCAGACAATGGGAAGACGCTCCTCCCACATGCGGCGCAGTTCAGGCAGGATGAGTGTCGGCTTTTTGAGCTGTGACAGAATGGCCTTTGCACGTTCGTCCAAATCACCGCCGGCGATCAGTTGCTCGTGACCGGAGGCGTCCTTGCGATAACCCAGGGAGAGCAGGGTTTTGATGGTTTGAAGTGCCGTGGTGCGGTCGTAGCGCTTCTCGTTTTCCGGAAGGTCCTTGTAAGGGACGAGGCAGGGATGTTCCTTCTTGTCATCATCACGCAGGGGTCCGTGCTTCCAGCCCTCTGCGATGCGCTCGGAAGCCCACACATCATGGGCGTTCTCGGCGAACAATTCAGCCAGACGCAGAATCTCGTCCGTCAACTGGATCTTGGAAGTATCCAGCGGCCTTGGCGTATACGTGGATCCGCTCATCTGATGGTCGCACCTCGGTTTGAGGACGGACAGAGGTATAAGCGGATCGTCGAAGGCTTGCGATGATTTTTTGAGGGGATGTCATGCACCCATCGGACCCGGAAAGCGCGTGAACATGCGGCTTGTGTCCCATGCCCAGCATGACCCCTTGAGAATGCCACAGCGCAAAGCATGGTGATTCCGGAACTGCGGGCTGAACACACGATGGCAAGAGACAGAAACTCAGCCGGAACCATGCAGTTGGATTGGGGAGCGCGCCCTCCTCGTGCGCAGCAGGCCTCGCCCTCGCAGTCTGCCGTTGCACGTGAGCACTCCAAACCATTGGGTGCCTCCTGGTGGGTTTGCGTTCGGCGCGTGGGCGCGCCGAACAACAGCCGAGGGCGGCTGTGCTCTCCAAGAATTGAACTGCATCGTTCCGGCTCAGAAGGCGGCCTCGTAAACCTGTGAAAAGGCATGGCCCGTCCGCGAGCGATCCGCCATGTGTCGCAAGGCGATGCGACGGGCTTCCTCCAGTGAAACCCCCAATGCCGCCTGAAAATCGGGACGATCCTTCAACTCACCCCAGACCTGGGGCCCCAGAACGCCTGCCAGCCATTCCTTCTGTTCCAACGTGGGTTGCGTGCCGTCGCTCATGTCGAAGATGTCGAAAAGTTCCAAATAGGTGATATGGCGATTCGACGTGGAATGCGGGCTGCCTATTGAACCGGAATTTCAGGAACGAGAACGACTCATGCACTTGACCCTGCCGGGACCGGCGCCCATCCTTGCCGCTCCATTGCACCTGATTTATGGCCTTGTCCCCCAGTATCATCAACGAGATCCGTCACATCGTCGGCGATGCCGCCGTGCTCACCAGCGCCGAGGATCTCATCCCCTATTCCTTCGACGGCACGGCCGCCATGCAGCAAATGCCCGGCTGCGTAACATTTGTGACCAGCCCGGAACAAGTCGCGGCCATGCTGAAACTGGCCAACGATACCAAAACGCCCGTTGTGACACGCGGTTCGGGCACCGGGCTCAGTGGCGGCAGCCTGCCATCGGCCGACTGCATCGTCATGTGCACGGTGCGCATGGACAAAATCATCGAGGTGGACCGTGCCAACCTCACCATGCTGGTGGAACCCGGTGTCACCACCATTCAGGTGGCCGAAGCAGCCAGTGCCGCAGGGCTGTTCTATCCGCCTGATCCCGGATCGATGAAAATCTCCACCATCGGCGGCAATGTGGCGGAAAACTCAGGAGGCCTGCGTGGCCTCAAATACGGCGTCACGCGCAACTACGTCATGGGCATGGAAGTGATCCTTCCGGATGGCCAGTTGCTGTGGACCGGCAACAAGTGCGTCAAGGATGTGGCGGGGTATTCATTGCGTGACCTGTTCATCGGCTCGGAGGGAACACTTGGCGTCATCACAAAGGTATTGCTCCGGCTCATCCCAAAGCCCGCCGCCAAAAAGACGATGGTTGCCACCTTCGACACACTCGACAAAGCCGCACAGACCGTCAGCGACATCATTGCCGCCCAGATCATCCCCTGCACCCTCGAGTTTCTCGACCGCACGACAATTCATTGCGTGGAAGACTTCGCGAAGGTCGGCCTGCCGTTGAACTGCGAGTCACTGTTGTTGATGGAAACCGATGGCCATCCGGCCGTGGTGGCCGAAGAAGCGGCGAGCATGGAAGAGATCGCCCGCAAGAATGGTTGCCTCGAAGTGCGCGTGGCCAGGGACGAGGCTGAGGCCACGAAACTCGCCAGCGCGCGGCGCAGTGCTTTCAGCGCACTGGCCCGCGTCGCCCCGACAACCATTCTCGAGGACGCCACCGTGCCACGCAGCGAACTGGCTCACATGATTCGCTACGTTGAAGGTGTGGCCAAGAAACACAAATTGCGCATCGGCACCTTTGGTCACATGGGCGATGGCAACCTCCATCCGACTTTCCTCACGGATGAACGCAACAAGGACGAGATGCATCGCGTTCATGAGGCCTTCAAGGAAATCTTCGACGAAACCATCCGGCTCGGCGGCACCATCACCGGCGAGCACGGCGTGGGCGTGGCCAAGATGGATTTCCTGCCCAAGTTCGCCGGTGACGCCCAGATGCGCGTCATGCGTGAACTGCGTCGCGTGCTGGACCCCAACGGCATTCTGAACCCCGGCAAGATGTTCCGCATGTCCCATACGGAATGAACCAGCACGCCAGCGAATACAGCCAGCTTCTGGATGCCACCATCCGGCATGTGGAGGAGTTGAAGGCGCATGGAGCGAGGTTTCTGACCGTGGATCAGGCCGTGCTCAAAGCGCTTGCCAGGCCTGCGCCTCGATCCACGCCTGCTTCTGCTCGGACCAATCCAAAACCAGCACCGGCCATTTCGCCTCAAACCACACCGGCAACTCCTTCGATCCGCCCACAGCCACCAGTGGCAGAAAAGCCTTTGACCGGCTCCAAGCAGGAGGCCATGGCGGCACTGCGAACCCGCGCGCTATCCTGCGTGAAGTGCCCGAACCTGGTGGCCGCACGCACGCACGTCGTGTTTGGCGTGGGCGACATCCATTCGCCTTTGATGTTCGTGGGCGAAGCACCCGGAGCCGATGAAGATGCGCAGGGCGAACCCTTCGTGGGCGCAGCCGGCCAGTTGCTTACCAGGATCATTCAGACCATGGGACTGAGCCGGGAGACGGTTTACATCGCCAACATTCTGAAATGCCGCCCGGACACGCCGGGACAATCCTCCGGCAACCGCAAGCCCACCGCGGAGGAAATGAAGACCTGTTCACCGTATCTGCTGGAACAGATCGACATCATTCAACCGAAGGTGCTCGTGGCACTTGGAGCCACCGCCGTGGAGGGATTGCTTGGCAACAAGACCGGCATCACACGACTGCGGGGGAACTGGCAGACCTTTCGCAACATTCCGCTCATGCCCACGTATCATCCGGCCTACCTGCTCCGCAACCAGGCTCTCTCCGAAAAACGCAAGGTCTGGGAGGACATGCTCGCGGTGATGCAACGGCTGGGCTTGGAGATCAGCGACAAGCAAAGGGGCTACTTCCTCAACCGCTGAGTCCCCGGCTGGAGTTTCCCGCAGTCTTTGCCCTTTCGCTGTTTCTCCAGCCTTGCTACAAGCCACCCATGTCTTCGGAGCTTTCCATAGGTTTTTTGGGCGCAGGCAAGATGGCAACCGCGCTGGCAAAGGGCTTTCTCAAAGCCGGCCTGGTCACACCGGAACGACTCATCGCCAGCGATGTCTTCGCCCCGGCCCGTGAGTCTTTTTCCTCGGAAACCGGCGCCCGGAGCGTCACCGCAAATGCCGATGTGGCCCGCACGGCGACCGTTCTGCTCATTGCGGTGAAACCCGATCAGGTGCCCGCACTGCTGAAAGAGATTCACAAGCACATCACCCA
>CAYQCZ010000105.1:9635-10351 GCA_964415955.1 uncultured Verrucomicrobiota bacterium
CATTACCACCTGATCCTGTCCATCGCCGCCGGATTGACGCTGGCCACCATGGAAGCCGCCCTGCCACAGGGCACACGACTGGTCCGTGTGATGCCGAACACGCCCGCCCTTGTGGGAGCCTCGGCATCCGCATTTGCACCCAGCAGCCACGCCACACCGGAAGACGCAGTGCTGGCTCTGCGATTGCTTTCCTCGGTCGGAGTGGCGTTGCAGGTGAAGGAATCCCTCCTGGATGCCGTGACCGGTCTCAGCGGCAGCGGGCCGGCCTATGCCTATGCAATCATCGAGGCGCTGAGCGACGGTGGTGTGGCCTCGGGACTACCGAGGGACGTTTCCACCAAGCTGGCCGCGCAAACCCTGCTGGGCGCCGCCAAGATGGTGCTGGAAACCGGCATGCATCCCGGCGCGCTCAAGGACATGGTGACCAGCCCCGGCGGCACAACCATCGAAGGTCTGCATGAACTGGAAAAGGCGGGCACACGCGGCGCCTTGATCAATGCCGTGCGCGCGGCCTCCGAGAAATCAAGGCGACTGGGTCAGGGGTGAAACAGGCGCATTCCAAAATGCACACCGGTTGTAATCGACCTGCGGCCGCGACTGACTGATTCTCAGCCGCTCTCATTTGAAACTGTGAACATTCCACCTCCAACCGAGCGACAGGCCCGCGTGTTGTGGTTTTCACTCACGGCACTGGCCATCGCCATTTGTGCGGCACT
>CAYQCZ010000106.1:0-4087 GCA_964415955.1 uncultured Verrucomicrobiota bacterium
AAGGGAGAGGGAGACCATTGAGTGCCTTTGGCCGCAACACGCTCCTGCGTGTCCGCAGGAGGGAGGACGCGCTGGAGCGCATCCCTACCACACATGTGCCGGGGCGAGGTTGAACCCGGCGTGTCTGTTGCCATGAAGATGTGGCATGATGGACAGGGCGATCCGTCCCCTGACCACCGCACCATGAAGACGGCCCATCGGGCCGTCTCTACAGCAAGCGTTGGCGTAGAGACGCCTCGGTGAGGCGTCTCATCCCGAGCCCGGCGGTCACGGAGTGACACGCCCTGCCTGCATGCGCGAGGCGGCCAACCCCTCACCCCGACCCTCTCCCCTTGCTCCGCAAAGGGAGAGGGAGACCATTGAGTGCCTTTGGCCGCAACACGCTCCTGCGTGTCCGATCAAAGCGGACGCGCTGGAGCTTCCCTACCACGAACGCTGGTGGTGGAGGTGTCGTTGCATGGTGGCGCGTGATCAGCGGAGAGGCGCGGGAACCAATTTTCCTTGCGAGCCGGTGGTGTGTCTCGCAGCCACAGGGCAAGCGGCGGAGGATTTATTTCCCCCAGTTGCGAGCCGAACGTGGGGGTTGCGACGGGCACGGGCGCCTTCCAAAAAATCCACCGTCATTCCAACAAATCAGCCGGGGGCTGGGCATGGGAATGGATGCCTATGGCTGTTTCACGAGTTTGGAAAGCACCTTGGCAGGATCGGCCTTCACGTCGTCCATGCAGCCGCCGCAGCAGAGTTTGACCACCTGATCACCGACCAGCACGACGGCGGGTTCGCCCATGCTGCCGAGCTTTTCACCGGAAACAGCGCACACGTCCAGCGGGTAAGGTTTGGCCGCCGCGATCTGTTCCTTGGTGGGCTTTTCGTTGATGGCGGATGCGGTTCCACCTGAAGCCGGGGCCTTTGTCGCAGGCTTGTCGCCGTGATCATGACCGGAGTGATCATGTCCGGCGTGATCGTGATCGTGTGGCTTGCAGCCGGCCAACCAGAGCGTGGTGGCGGCGATGGTCAGGGTGATGAGGATGGGTTTGATGGGTTTCATGGTCATGTGTTGTGTGTTTGGTGCTGGGTGGTCTGCGCGGCCCGACGCCGCAATCATGCGTTCGTCGGAGGATTCGTCAAATCAAGGTTGGGTTTTGGTGTGTCTGCCGGGTCGTTTTCGGGGCCTGATGGTTTCAGTTCGCGCGATCTCAGCCACAGAAAGATGACGGGCGTCACAATCAGGATGTGCAGGAGGCTGGAGATCATGCCTCCGATGACCGGTGTGGCGAGGGGTTTCATGACCTCGGCCCCCTGCCGATGACTCCACATGATGGGCAGCAGGCTGGCGACAATCGTGGCCACGGTCATGACCTTTGGTCGCAACCGCAAACGCGCGCCATCCTTCACCGCTTGAAGAAGGTCCGCGTAGTTGAAGGAGGCGCCGCGCTCCTGCATGCGTTTCTTCACGGTCTCCTCGAGGTAAACAACCATCACGACGCCTGTCTGGACCGCCGTGCCGAACAGCGCGATGTAGCCGACCCATACGGCGCCGTTGAAGTTGTAGCCCAGCATTTTCTGGAGAAAGACCCCGCCGCTCAGGGCAAAAGGCACGGCGAGCATCACGTGCGCGGCCTCCAGGGCGCTGTGATAGACCATGAACAGCATCACGAAGATGATCAGCAGCACCATGGGAAAAACCAATTGCATGGTCCTCACGAATCTCCGTTGGTTTTCATACTCTCCGGTCATCTCCCACGTCATGCCGCGCCAGTCGAGTCCGCGCAGGGCCTGCTCGACATCACTCACAAATCCGCCCAGATCACGATCCTGCACATTGGTTTGCACGTAGGCCCTGAGTTTCCCGTTCTCGCTGGCGATTTCATTTGCGCCCACTTCACGGGTGATGCTGGCCACCATGGCCAGCGGGATGTAGGTCAGTGATGTTCCGTCGGTGGGCGGCGGACGGCCCGGGGTTGCGTTCATGCCTGTGCTGCCGCCCGGAGCCATGGAGGAAGCGCCGCCCATGGGGCTGCGTGAGGCGATCAGGATGCGGCCGATCTTGTCGATGTCGTCGCGTTCGCTCCGTTCCAGCCGCACCTGGATGGGGAATCGTTCCCGGCCTTCGATGGTGACACTGACGTTTTTGCCGCCGATGGCGACTTCCACCGCATCCAGGACGTCCCGCGCCGTGAGGTTGTATCTGGCGAGTGCGAGCCGATCGACCTTCACATTGAGATAGGGCTTGCCCTGCACGCGGGATGGGGAAACGCCGGTTGCACCGGGGATTTGTTTCACCAGACGCTCCACTTCGAAGGCCTTTTCCTGAATGGCCGAGAGGTCGTCACCGAAAATCTTGATGCCCACCTGTGCACGGATGCCGGTGTAAAGCATGAGAATCCTGTTTTCGATCGGCTGAAGAAATGCCGGGACGTAACCGGGCAGCAGCTTCATTTTCTCCGTCAACTCCGCCTTGAGTTTCTCCACGGTCATGCCTTCCCTCCATGCGGGATTCCGCACGACACGGGGCAGTTTGATGAATCCAAGCACAACCCTGTTTGTGGGTATCCATTCCGGTTTGAGGGTGATGGTGGTCTCCAGCATTTCGACCGGTGCCGGATCGGTGGAGGTTTCAAACCGTCCCAGTTTGCCGGCCACCGTTTCGATTTCCGGCACGCCCGCCAGGACGGTGTCCTGCCATGCCATGACACGTTGAATCTCCTTCAGGCCGGTCTTGGGGTGCAGCACCGGCATGAACAGCAAGCCGCCCTCGTTCAGCGGCGGCATGAATTCCTTGCCGAAGCCTGTCACCAGTGCGGCCGTCCGATGCCAGCCCCGCTCCTGCAGTTGGTGCAACCATGGGCGTGGCAGGCCAAAGGCCACCGCCAGCGCCACCGCCAGCAGCAGGGCCGCCCCGGCCATGACGCTTTTGCGATGCCGCAACGCCCAGTCCAGGGCGGGGTCGTAAATCCGCAGCAGCAGACGCATCACGTAATTGTGCTCCTCGCGGTGGAACGGGCCGCGCACGAGCAGGCTGCAAAGCACGGGCACCGCAGTCACGGCAAGCAGGGTGGAACCGATCATGGCGAAGGTCTTGGTCCATGCCAGCGGTCTGAACAGCCTGCCCTCCTGGCCTGTCAGCGCGAACACGGGCACGAAGGCGAGAATGATGATGGCCATGGCGAAAAAGATGGGACGCCCCACCTGCCTGCAGGCCTCCAGCGTCACGCTCCATCTTTCCTCCGGTGTCAGGGACCGCCCTTTTTCCTCCTCGGCGCGTTCGGCATGGCGGATCACGTTCTCGGTGACGACGATGGCGGCATCCACCAGCACGCCGATGGCGATGGCGATGCCTGTCAGGGACATGATGTTGCTGGAGATGCCAAATCCGTTCATGAGCAGGAACGAGATGAGGATCGAGACGGGCAGGGGAAGGGTGACGATCAGGATGCTGCGGAAATGCCACAGGAAAAGAATGTGGGCGAGCGTGACCAGGATGATCTCCTCGATGAGCGCATGCTTCAACGTGTCGATGGTGCGGTCGATCAGCGTGCTGCGGTCGTAAAAGGGCTTGATGCTGATGCCCGGCGGAAGGCCGGGGGAGATTTGCTGGATCCTGGCCTTTACCCGGTTGATGACCGCCTTCGCATTTTCTCCGGTGCGCATGACCACGGTGCCGCCCACCACCTCGCGCCCGCCGATGTCGAGCGCCCCCCTTCGGAAATCGCCGCCAATCTGGACCGTGGCGATGTCCTTGACATACACCGGCGTGCCTTCGACGGCCTTGATGGGCACCCACTCCAGATCCTGCGTGCTTTCCACAAGGCCGATGCCTCTCAGCACGAATTCCGCCCCGTTTTCCTCGATGGTCTTGCCGCCAACATTCAGGTTCGCATTCTGAACGGCTGCCATGACCTCGCCCAGGGTGACGCCGGCCGCGCGCATCCGGGTGGAGGACAGTTCGATCTGATACTGCTTTACAAACCCGCCGATGCTCGCGACCTCGGCCACGCCTTGAACGCCGGCCAGTTGATAGCGGATGTTCCAATCCTGCACGGCGCGCAGTTTCCCCAGATCATACCCGCCCTCCGGAGCCAGAGCA
>CAYQCZ010000106.1:4097-10307 GCA_964415955.1 uncultured Verrucomicrobiota bacterium
GTAATACTGGTAAACCCAGCCCAGGCCCGTGGCATCCGGACCCAGTTGTGGTTTCACCCCCTCGGGCATGGATGCCTGAAGGTAGTTCAGCCGCTCCAGCACGCGTGTCCTCGCGAAATAAGTGTCGATGGCATCGTCGAAAATGATGGTCAGCAGCGAAAAGCCGAACATGGACACGGCGCGGACATCCTTCACCCCGGCCAGCCCCTGCATGCCGGTGGATAGCGGGTAGGTCACCTGATCCTCCACCTCCTGCGGACTGCGCCCCATCCAGTCCGCATACACCAAGACCTGATTCTCCGTGAGGTCGGGGATGGCATCCACCGGTGTTTTGAACACCGCCCTGGTGCCCATAACGATGAGCACCATCGCGCCGCAAAGCACCAGGAACCGGTTCCGCAGGCTCCACTCGATGAGGCTTTGAATCATGGTTTCACCTCCGAGCCGCAATCCAGCATCTCGGCTCCATAGTAGGGATTGCGGATTTGGGGTTTGAGCTGGATCCACTCCGCCCTGGCCGGCGCACCCGGGAAGGCATCCTTCGTCATCGGGCATCGATACACCCTGACATTGCGGAGCCCGGCGCCTGCTTTCCATGTGCTCTGGACCAGCGCCACGGCGGCGGCACTGAGAGGTTGAAAGGCCTTTCGTGCCGCCTTCAAATCGGTGGCGGCTTCCAGATGGCCGGAGTCCTCGACGGCCTTCAGGTGCGGGTGCCACGCTGCATCGGCATCGCTGAAGGCATTCCTCAACCGGGGCAGTCCCTCATGCAGCCTGGCCGCCGCCGCATTGAAACCTTCCAGATGGTCGGAAGCCAGTGCCGTGGTGACAGAGTCCACCAGCGCGAGGAACTCCAGCACCGCAGTTTCCTGGGCGGGAAGCAGGACGGACCGCCCTGCCGGTTGTTTGCTGGAGTTGCTGCCATCGGACGCCGCCGGGGTGGCAAAGGACCGGTTGATCTCGGCCTGCCCGTCGATGAGCAGATTGCCGTTCACCACCACTTTCTCCCCGGCACTCAATCCGCTGATCACCTCCGCATGCATGTCACCGCGCCTGCCGGTTTGCACCCTTCGACGCTCGTAGCTGCCGCCGCCGTGGTCGATATACACGACCGCCTCCGCTCCAGTCTCGATCAATGCGGACCGTGGCACGGAGAGCACCTCCGGGGTGCCGATGCGGACCACGCCGTCAGCATACAGGCGGTGCAACAGCAGGCGCCGTCCATCCACCAGCGGATTGTCCAGTTCCACCCGGACCTTGGTGGAACGGGTTCGATCATCGAAGTTGGGGTCGATGAATGTGATCCGCCCTGTGAATGTCCTGTCCTGGATGGCGGGCGTGGTCACATCGACTTCCAGGCCCGGCCTGAGCCATGGCATGTCCTGTTCATACGCGCGGAACTGGAACCACATCGTCGAGAAGTCGGCAATTTCAAACAACTTCTCGCCCTCCTGCACATACTGCCCTTCAAAGACGCTCTTCTCCACCACCGTGCCGGTGACCGGTGAAAGGATCTGCGATGTGAGCGCATCCGATGGTTTGGTTGCAATCGCCTCAATCTGCTCCCGGCTCAGTCCGAACTGCCGCAGGCGGACTGCGGTTGCTTCGCGCAACGGCCCGTCCAGCGTGCGGTATTCCCGTTCCGCCTGCAGCAGCATCGGGCTGTAAAACTCCGCCAATGGCTGCCCGGTGATCACCTCCGCTCCGATGAAGTTCACATGCAGCCTGTCGATGCGTCCCGGTATGTAGGCGGAAAGCACGCGGTGCCGTGTCGTGTCATCATCGATCGTTCCGGCCACCTTCAAGGTGCGATTCAACTTCCGGACGACGACATCCGCCGTCTGCACGTTCAACACCTGAATCACCGACTGGGGCAACGGCACGATGTTGACTCCTGCCGCGCCACCCGGACCCTGATCCCCTTCATACACGGGTGTGAGTTCCATGCCGCAAATGGTGCACCGGCCCGGCTTGTCCGACTTGATCCACGGATGCATGGCGCTCTGGTAGAACATCGGTTTGCGCTCAGCGGGAGCTTCGTGCCCGGTGTGGCCGGACTGCGACGGTCCGAGGTGCCGTGCTGCAAACCATGTTGCAGGCACGGCCACGAGCAGCGTGAGGATCACGGCGGGGAGCGGTTTCATGGCGTGTGCTGTGGGTTGAAGGTTTGATTGGGCGCCGGCGGCACGATTGAACGCAGGGTCTCGAGCGCGGCGCGCTGTGCGGCGACCGCCCTGCGTTCCTCGATGCGCGCACCGAGCAGGGAGCGCTGGGCATCGAGCACTTCGAGCACGCTGGCCCTTGAACTGATCCAGACGTTCCTCGTGGATTCCACCGCCTTCGTCATGCTTGGCAGGACGTCTGTTGCGATGGTTGCCGCCTGGCGTGCGCTTGTCTCCGCCGCAGTATGGGCGGCCACCGCCTCCCCACGCAGTCTGCGGTCCAGTGTTTCGACCTCTTTCTCCAGCGCGAACCGGGTTTTCTGAGCGCGGTCAATGGCGGCCTGATAGACCGGCTTGTTGAACCATGGCAGGGACATCTTCGCCGCAATGGTTGTCTGGCTGAACTCCCCGCCGGAGAAGGCACGATTGTCCAACCCCACCGAAAACACCGGCCTTTGCTCGCCGCGTGCCACACGGATTTCAGCCTCCGCCGCTTCCACCGAGTGAAGAAGGGCTTCCAGCATGGGGTTGGCTGCGTAAAGTCTGGACAATTCAGCCTGAAGCGCGGGCATGCCGGGGGGATCAACGGGCAGCCGCACTTCCTCCCAAGGGGTTGCAATCTCCCTTCCCAGAAGAATGTTGAGCTGGCGTTCGATGCCCTTGCGGCGGACCAGCAGGGTGTCAATGCGCTGCTTTTGCATGGCCAGTTCGCTTTCCAGACGGAGCGCCTCCGAGGCGTTTGCCTGGGGATCCTTCACCCTTTCCATGGCGATGTCATGCATGCGCCGCAGCCAGTTCCATTGTTCGCGTTCGATGGCGATCATGTCATCGGCGAGCGCCAGTTCCACGGCGGCCAGACCGGCCGAGGTCTCCAGCATCAGCGCAGTCGAGCGGGCCTCCGCCCCCAGCGCCGAGCGGTCGGCCGCGGCGCGCTGGCGGCGCGCCTCGTAGAGGCTTTTCCTCGGCAGCATCTGTTCAATGCCGAGCATCATGTCGCCGTTGTTCATGCGCATTTCCCTGTCGGCTGCCATGAAGCCCGTGCCGGCGACCGGATCCTCCCACAGGCGCACAGCCCTTACTCCGGCATCCGCAGCAAGCATCCGTGCTTCGATCGCCGCCATGGATGGATGATTTGTGCGCACCTCCCCGCGGATGGCGTCGAGATAGGCGGCATCCAAAGTCCTGACCTGTGCATGGCCACCATCCACCCCTGCGATCCAGAGGATGGCGGATGTCATGGCCAGCATGGTGTTGTTGTGGTTTCTCATGGTGATGCCTCAATGCAGGATGATGAAATCGCCCGCCCGGGTGGCGAACGGTGCGGCAAAACTCCACACGGGCACGCCTGCAGTCCTGCCGCTTCCAGGCGTGCGTCTGCCCTGGCTGTCGAACACCTGCCAGGCGAGGGAACCTCCCTTTTGCCAGCCCGTGCCTTCCGTCCAGACCACGATGATTTCCCCATGCCGGTTGATGGCGGTGCGTGGATGTTTGCCCCTGGCGACGGTGATGGGCTGTTTCTCCTTCGATCCAAGCCAAAGCTGGATGCTGCCTTCGGATTCCCATGCGCAGACAGTTGATGTTTGGGTGAACTCCACGGAGGCGCTGCTCATCGGACAGGTGCCGATGTTCCATGGATGATGAAAGACTTCAGTGCAGGTAGCGCCCTTGTCTGCGGATTTCAAGATGCTCCAACCGCGGTCCAGGGCTGTTCTGGCATTCCTGTAGCCAATCCATAGATCGCCTTGAACATCGGCATTCGCCACGAGACCGCAGCAGCCACAGGCGCCAGATTGATCCGGGCTGACCTTGCGTTCGGAGCCGAATGTGGCACCCCCGTCCGCAGAACTTGCCACATAGACGCCCCGGTGGATTTCGCCTGCGGGGCCTCCTTTGGGACTCGCATGCCAGATGACATGCACGTTGCCATGATTGTCAGCCGCCACCGTGCCGCCTCCATCCAGGTGCATGGTGCGGGTCATCAGGTTGCGCTCCGGTTCGAATCCGGGGCCGTTCTCTCGCATCCGCGTGTAGAGCATGGGGGAGCTTTGGGCCGCTTCATCCCGTCGCGAGCCATTCCACGCGACATGCACCCGGTCATTGCGGCCCAGACTTGTTTGTGGGCCCCGGATGGTGCCGATGGCGATGGCGCTGCCCGGCTGGCTGTTCACACGGATGGCCGGCTGCCAGTGGGTGGCATCAGCGGGTCTGTGCCGGTAATTGACGTCTGCATTCCTTGGATCACCGCTCAGGTAAATCAGGTGGATGCCGCCGTCCGTTCCGATGCGAACCGAGGGTTGCAGGCCGTTGTCGGGTGTTTTTTCGAGCCGAACCTCTCCAGGCGATGTGTTGGCGGCGAGGAGCGCCGCGATTCCAAGGGCGCGGATGCCTGTGAATGAATGGATGTTGTTCATGACAATTCAATGACGGATCATGTCGTGCGTTCGGACAGGAAAAGGCCCGGCGAAGGGTTGGGTGCAGGGGGGCCTGCAGGACGGTCTGAAGGCTCCATGGCATGGCCGCATCAGGGCACACCCCAGGCCTGGGTGAGGACTCAGATCAGGAAGACGCAGTGCATGGCATGCAACCGCACTGCAATGAGGGGGCGGAAAACAAAGGCGCGTGAGACCGATGACATTGCGTCATCAACCGACGGCGGCAGAGAAGCCGTGGAGGGCGCAGTGGCAGGCGACTGAATCTTGTGTATGGAAGACTGGCCTGCTGGAACTGCGGGTTCAGGCGTGGTGTTTCCCTGCGCTGGTGTGGCGCAACATCCATGAAGCGCGCAGCCGCAGTTGTCTGCCGGGGCAGGATGGGGCCCCGCATCCAGATTCAACAGCATCCCGGGCTGCACAAGCAGCAACAGCGTGCTGATCAGGATGGCGAGGATGCGCTTCACATTCATTAAGACGCACCTGATTCCGAAAAATTTCAAGGCATTTGATTCCAATGGACTGCCTCGAGCGTGATGCACCGGGTGAACCTGCTTCCTTTTGGCTGGTGTTCTAACACGTTGTCCAGGTCCTTGCCCATGCGTCTGCCTGCTGGATTTGTTCCAGATTTGGATGGGGAATCCAATCGTGGCTGTTCATGACATGGCGGACATGCTCGGAGATTTGCGGGAACGTGATTTTGTCCGAGCAGAAGAGTTCCACGGCGATTTCGTTGGCGGCGTTTAATACGGCCGGGAGCGTGCCACCTTTCAAACCTGCTTCACGGGCCAGTTCGATGGAAGGGAAACGGTCGGTGTCCGGCTCCTCAAAGGTCAGGCTGCCATAGCGTGCCAGGCTGGTTTGGACGCGGTCACTGGCCACGCGCTCAGGGTAGGTGAGGGCGTATTGGATGGGCAGGCACATGTCCGGCGTGGAAAGCTGGGCAATCATGGATCCATCCACAAATTCGACCATGGAGTGAATCACGCTCTGCGGATGAACCACCACCCTGACACGTTCCATGCCGATGTCGAAAAGCCAGCGCGCCTCGATCATCTCGAGGCCCTTGTTGAACAGAGTGGCCGAGTCGATGGTGATCTTGCGTCCCATGACCCAGGAGGGATGCTTCAGGGCGCGCTCAACCGTGATGCCTTGAAATTCAGCTTTTGGTGTCTGCCGAAAGGGCCCGCCGCTGGCGGTGAGCCAGAGGTTGCGCACGGAACTCGGGGGTTTGCCGTCCAGACATTGAAAGATGGCCGAATGCTCGCTGTCCACCGCCAGCACACGCACGCCGTGGTTGCGCGCCTCGGTCATGACAATTTCTCCCGCCATGACGAGGATTTCCTTGGAGGCGACGGCGATGTCCTTCCCGGCACGAATGGCCGCCAGCGCGGGCTGCAACCCGGCGGTTCCAACGATCGCAATCAGCACGATGTCCGCCTCGGGCATGGTGGCCAGCTTGATCAGACCTTCGCTTCCGGAGTGGACATCGCAGGTTGTGCCGAGCGCGTCCCGGAGTTGGCCTGCCCTGGCGGGGTTGTGGATGGAGATGGCGGCGGGCTTGTGCCGCATGGTTTGTTCCAGCAACAGGTCCGCGTTGCCACCGGCCGCCAGGCCGA
>CAYQCZ010000107.1:0-10283 GCA_964415955.1 uncultured Verrucomicrobiota bacterium
GCCTCTCCCAGTTCCTGAAGGTGATCAAATCCCTCGAGCAGTTCTGGCTGGCCGTGGTGAGCCTGCCGCCGAACGAGAAACTTCATTAAGGACTGACCGTATGAAACTCCTGCTTGTCGAAGACAACCCTGCGGACGTCCGGCTGATGCGCGAGATGCTCAAGGACGCGCACGGATGCATCTTTGAACTCAATTCCTCGGACCGCCTTGATCGCGCGTTGATCGAGCTGGACGCCCATGTGTTCGATGCCGTTCTGTTGGACCTCGGCCTGCCTGACTCCAAGGGGCTTGAGACGCTTCTCCGCACGAAGCAGAGCGGGCAGTCACTGCCCGTCGTCGTCCTGACCGGGCTGGATGACAACAAATTTGCCACCGAGGCCGTGCGCGCCGGCGCAGAGGACTACCTGGTCAAGGGCCGCATTGATCCCGAGCTGCTCACCCGCACGCTGACCTACGCGGTCGAGCGGCACCGGTCGCGCCGTGAATTGCGCGAGAGCGAAGCGCGCAAGGCGGCCATCCTGAGTTCCGCGCTTGATGCCATCATAACCATTGACCATGAGGGACGCATCCTGGAGTTCAACCCCGCCGCCGAGCAGATGTTTGGTTTCGCCGTTTCGGACGTCATCGGGCGCGAGATGGCCGGTCTCATCATTCCGCCGGCCTTGCGCGAGGCGCACCGGCGCGGGCTCGAGCATTATATGTCCACCAGCGAGGGGCCTGTGCTCGGCAGGCGCATCGAACTGACTGCGCTGCGTTCCAACGATGAGGAGTTTCCCATTGAGCTGGCCATCACCCGCATTGGTGACATTGCGCCGCCGGTGTTCACCGGTTTCATCCGTGACCTGACCCAGCGCAAGCAGGCCGAGGCCGCCCGTCGTGCTGCCGAGGACAAATTCCGCCAGTTGGTCGAGCGCTCGCTGGTCGGCATTTACATCATCCAGGATGGCAGGTTTGCCTATGTGAACCCGCGCATGGAGGAGATCTTCGGCTATACCGCCGGGGAAATGACCTCGCAGCCCCTGTCCGACTTCATCGTCGAGCAGGACCACGCAATGGCCATGGAAAACCTGCGCAAGCGCATCGCCGGAGAAGTCGAGAGCGTGCGCTACCATCTGCGGATGCTGCGCAAGGACGGGGCCATCGTCCAGGCCGAGGTGCATGGAGGGCGTTCCGAGTATCAGGGACGCCCCGCCGTGATGGGCACGCTGCTGGATGTGACCGGGCAAATGGAAACCATCGAGGCCCTGCGCGAAAGCGAGGGACGTTTCCGCCAGCTCGCCGAAAACATCGACGAAGGGTTCTGGATGACCACTCCCGACAGGCGGCAGATGCTTTACATCAGCCCGGTCTATGCACACATCTGGGGCCGTTCCTGTGAGAGTCTCCACCAGTCGCCCGAGGAGTGGATCGAGGCGGTCCATCCCAATGACCGGGCACGCGTGCAGGAGGCGTTCTTCACGAACGAACTCAAAAACACCTGTGACGTGGAATTCCGCATTATCCGTCCCGACGGCAGCGTTCGCTGGGTTCGCGACCGTGCCTTCCCGGTGAGGGACGCGGATGGCAACCTGCTCCGCATCGTTGGCATCACCGAGGACATCACCGAGCACAAAGACCTCGAGGCGCAGGTGTTCCGGTCCCAGCGCGTGGAAAGCCTTGGCACTCTGGCCAGCGGCATTGCCCATGATCTCAACAACATCCTCACGCCGATCCTCATGTCCTCGACGATCCTGACGGAGATGCTCGCTGAAGACTCCGAGGCTGCGCCCATGATTGAAACGATCAACTTGAGCGCCCAGCGTGGATCGGACATCGTGAAGCAGATCCTCACCTTTGCGCTGGGCGTGGAGGGGGAGCGGATATCGCTGCCGCCTCACCGGCTGGCAAAAGACCTGCTCAAAATGGCGAGGGAGACCTTCCCGAAGGGCATTGAGATCACCTCCGACCTGCCCGAGGATCTCTGGCTGGTCACGGGTGATCCCACCCAGTTGCACCAGGTGCTGCTCAACCTGCTGGTCAATGCCCGTGACGCCATCAAGGATCGCGGCATGATCAATCTGATGGCGGAGAATATCATGCTGGACGAGGAGCTTGTGGCGATGTTTCCCGGGACACGGCCCGGCCCGCACGTGAAGTTCGCGGTCTCAGACACCGGGAGCGGCATTCCGCGGGAGGTGCTGGACAAGATCTTCGATCCGTTCTTCACCACCAAGGAGCAGGGCAAGGGGACGGGCCTTGGCCTTTCAACCGTCATGGGCATTGTCAAAAGCCACGGAGGCTGTGTGACGGTTTACAGCGAACCGGGCAAGGGCACAAAATTCGAGATCCATCTGCCCGCGACACTGGCCGCGGCTTCGAATCAGGTAAACCCTACGGAAGAAGCGCTCCCGGCGGGACGGGGGCAGCTCGTGCTCGTGGTGGATGATGAGGAGGCCATCCGCAAGGTGGTGAAACACATGCTCACGCGGCACGGATTCCGCGTCATCACCGCTGCCGACGGGGCCGAGGGGGTGGCTGTGTTCGCCCAGCATCGCAGCGAGGTGCGTGTGATTTTGACCGACATGATGATGCCCAATCTGGACGGCACATCGATGGTGCGTGCGATAAGGAGGATGAACTCAAAAGTGCCGGTCATCGCAGCCAGCGGTCTGGGAAGCGCCGGGGCGGCGGGACGCGAGGATGAGTTGAAAACGCTGGGTGTCGAACACCGGCTGAGCAAGCCGTATTCGGTTGAAAAACTGATCACCACGCTGCATGAACTCCTCAAGCAGCCTGTGGACATGAACGGTCCGTGAGCCGTTTGCAGGATCATGACACTGGCCGCGCCGGTGGCGCCGGAATGGGGAGACGCACGCTGCGTCCGGAGGATTTTTGCGGCGGTGTTCCTGGGGTCTGGCGGGGATGACTTGCAAGCTGACGTTCACCCGGTTGAATCCAACATCCATCAACCGCCGGATGGTTTTTTGACTAAAACACACGAGCCCAGACCACCTTCAGGTAACGGCTTTCCGGGCAGTTGGCCATGACGGGATGATCCAGCCCCGCGCCGGTGCGGTCGAGGAATTGAAGCCTTTTTCCCAGGCGATAGGCGGCACGGATGATCAGCCGCTCAAAGCCCTCCATGTCGATCAATCCCGAACAGGAACAGGTGACCAGCAGCCCCCCGGGCTCCAGCACCTGCATGCCCATGCCGTTCAAATCCTCATACTTGCGACATCCCTCGGCCTCATCATCGCGGCTCAGGATGAATTTGGGCGGGTCCAGAACCACCACCGGCCAGCGTGTGCCGTTGCGCTGCATCTGACGGGCAAACGAAAAGGCGTCGCAGTGAACCCAGTCCACGCGCGTCTGGTTCAGGTTCGCGTTGCGCCGTGCCTGGGCAATGGCCTTCTCATCCAGATCCACCCCGGTCACCTCCTGCGCCTGTCCCAGCACTTTGGCCGCCAGCGCAAATCCACCCGTGTAACAGCACATGTCGAGCACCCGCGCCCCACGCACCAGCCGTGCAAGCTTCACCCGGTTGTCCCTCTGGTCGCAGAAAAAGCCGGTTTTGTGGCCGTCCTCAAAATTCACCTCATACCGCACGCCATGCTCACGGATGCGGACAGACCGTGGAGGCGCTGTTTCCGGCTTTCGCGGGCGGATGTCTTCAATCCGCGCAATGTGCTCATCGACCTGCACAATCTCGCGCCTTGTGCCCAGTCTCTCATGCAGCCGGGGGAGCCATTGAGGAAGCCGCTGGTGGATGCCCAGACTGTGAACCTCCACGCTGAGCACATCCGCAAATTTGTCCACCACCAGCCCGCTCAACACATCGCCATCGGAATGAACCACCCGGAAGGAGTCCGTCGCCTCCGGCAGTGCAAGCGTGTCCATCCTGAGCGCCACCGCCCTTGCGATGGAATCCTGCAGGCCTGTTTCATCGAACGGCTCGGCCCCATGATGCATCATTCGCAAAGGCACCCGCGCCAGCGGATTCCAGAGTCCTGCACCAAAGGGCTGCCCGGCCTTGTCGAAGACGCTCACCAGATCGCCGGGCTTCGCGTCCGGAGACGCGGATCCAATCATGGCCGGATAAATCGTGGGATGGTTGCTGAAATACTTGAGCTGCACCCATGGAGAAGGCCAGTTATCACTGCCGTCGGGGAGCGATGCGGTCTTGCGATTCCAGCGGGGGGCTGCCGGGCGGTGGGGCGGTTGACCCTGACGACGTTGATTCATGGGCCGATGGCCTGGTTGATTTGATCGAAGTATCCCGAATAGAAGCCGATGACCTGCCAGCCGATGCCTGCAGCCACGGCCAGATACACGACTTTGGGGGTCCATCGGGCCAGCAACTGGAGTTTCCGTCTTCCTTCGTCGTGATAATGCTCGTGCAATTGCATCAGGGTCTTGTCCATCTGGCCGCTGATTTCCCCGGAATGGTAAAGATTGGCGAACATCTCGGGAAAGGCATCATCGTTGGAAAGCAGCTCGGAGGGAGTCCGCCCGGCATGCATCGGGCCGGCCCATGCGGACACGGCGTTTGAAAGCGTGACAGAGCCGCTTGCGTGGGCGGCGACCGGCAGGCTTTCGCGGATGCCGACGCCCGCGCTGATCAGCGCCTCCAAGGCGGCGGCGAACCGTGACAACGCCAGTTCCCTCAGGGCGCTTCCAAGCACCGGCACCGGGTGCAGCATGCGCTCAATTCTGGAACGCCAGGCGGTGGAATGCTCCTTCATGAAAACCTGCGCCAGGAAAAAGCACATGGCCAGAACAGGCACAAGAATCAGCCCCTTTGCTGTGACATAACGCAGCACCTCACCGCGCAGGATCAGCCCGGCAAGCATGTCCGTGGGAAACAACAGGATGGCGAACAGCACAACGAACGCGGGATACGCGAGCCCTCCGATCAGTTCACGGATCAACTGCGCGCGCAGCCGGTAATGTTCCGCAAGGGTGTGGAAGCATTGATCAAGACGTCCGCTTTGTTCGCCAGCATTGAGAATCGCAACATCGAAAGCAGGCATCCAATGCCCCAGGCTCCTCAAAGCGTCCGTGAGTGTGGACCCGCCCTCGATTTGCAGTCTCAACGCTTCCAGACGCACGGGCATGTCGCGGTGGACAGGCTTTCTGCCCAGGGTTTCCAGGGCCTGCAGAATGGGAATGCCGGATGAAGTCAAAAGGCCGAGCTGGTGGTAAAGCCCGGCCCTTTGCTCAAGCTGCCTGGGTGTCATAAGCCCCGGCGTGATACAGCTTCGGGGCTGTTATCAGGCGGTGTGTTTGTCAAGACTGGCCTTGAGGTCGCGCTTGGACTTGGCACCCACCGCCTGCTCCACCACCTGGCCGCCCTTGAAGAAGAGAAGTGTCGGAATGGCCGTGACTCGAAACTGGGTGGCGAGGTCGGGATGCTCGTCGATGTTGACCTTTGCGATCCTGGCCTTGCCGGCATATTCATCGGCCAGCTCGTCAAGGAGCGGTGCGATCATTTTGCAGGGACCACACCATTCGGCCCAGAAATCGACCAGAACGGGTGAAGACGACTTCAAGACTTCAGTTTCAAAATTCGCCTTGGTGGCGATCACGATGTTTGCAGATGCCATAACAGATGCAGCTTGGATGTATGCCGAAGGGACTAATCCCTAGAAATTGACGATTTCGGCCAGTTTCAGCGCAAAGACCAGCGCACCGATGCTTGCCAGACCGGCAAAGATGGCGAGAACAAGATCCAGAACGCCAATGCCGCCTCCCGATCCGGGTGCCGGAGCCGGTTTCGGCGCCTTGGGGGCCTTGCCCGGCTTCCCCTTCTTTTCCTCCACGGCGGGCGTGGGCGCCGCGGTGACAGCTGCCGGTGCGGCAGGAGCCGCTGCGGGGGCGGCAGCAGGCACACCCTTCAACATGGGAGCCGGTGCAGCGGGCGGCGGGGGCGCAGCCGGTGCCGGTGCGGCAGCAGGAGCGGCGGCTGTGGGAAGGCTGATGCGGACCGTCGCCCCTGGACGCGCGGGCTTCGCCGCGGCGGCAGGGGGAGCCGAGGGCGGAGGAGCCGCCGGAGGCGTTGATGCAGCCATTGCGGGCGGCGCCCCTTTGGGAGGCAGGCCGATGCGCACAGTTTCTTTGGGCTTGGGCGGAAGGCTGATGCGAACCGTTTCTTTCTTCGGTTGAACCTTGGCCTCGCCGGCCTTTGGGGGAACATTGGGATCGTCTGCCATAGGTAAATCGCTGGGAAACCGTAAGTCGCGCTCATTCCATGTGTCAAACCCAATTCATGCTGTGGCTTGACGACCCGATGGGGACATGATTACTTTCGCGCCTCTTCGGCTGGTGGCCGTAGCTCAGTTGGTAGAGCTCCAGATTGTGATTCTGGCTGTCGCGGGTTCAAATCCCGTCGGTCACCCCATCCCTCCTTCAATTGCGGAAAGCCCCATTTCCGGAACAACAATCCAAAACGCGTGAGATTCCGTGCCGCCTACGCCATCCACGCTCCGTTGGGCTGCTGGGTGACGCCGGCGATTTGAACTTCACGCGTGGCCAGACGCATGACGAACAGGACATGAAAGCGGGTCGCACCAAAGAGCGACCACGTCTCGATCGTGAACAGGTCCGTCGCTGCCATGACTTCCCAATGCCGATTCAGAAAGTCCGCCCAAGTGGTTTTCTTCCCACGCTCGGGTGCCGGTTCGATGCCGTGGTCGCGCAGGATGTTGGCGACGGTGTCGCGGCTGATCTCGTGTCCGAGGTTCATCAGTGCATCGCGGATGCGCGTGTAGCCCCAGCGCTCATTCTCCCGTGCCATTCTGATCACGAGGTTGGAGATCGCATCCTGAGTCGGGGGACGCCCGGTCTTCCTGCGCCGGCTTGAATCATACTTCCTGCCCACCAGTTGCCGGTGCCAGCGGAGCAGCGTTTGTGGAGTGACGACGTTGGCGATCTCCTTGAGTCTGCTGAATTTCACCTTCTTCGCCTTGGCGGCGAGTCGGATGCGCTGGTCATCGTTGAACCTTGGCCGCTTCTCGCCCAGCAACTCCCTGAGCACCCGCACTTCCTCCTGCAAATACTCGATCACGGACTGCTGCTCGCGCTGTGGAGCCAGCCAATGAGACAGATGAGGATGAACTGCAACGGATTCACCGGCGGAAACTGGCTGAAAGCTCGCCCGAATTGAACCCAAAACCGATGGATTCGAGGCCTGTGAACCAATTCCTGCTCGAAGAGCAATGGAAGAGCCGATTTATCCTACGGATTCACCTATGCACCGGGTTGACTCCTGTATCATTTTTGATACGTTAACTCTCAAATGAAAACTGAACGTCCGCTCAATGTCGTCTTCTTCAAGACGGAAGCGGGCAATGAGCCGGTGCGGGAGTGGCTGAAGGAATTGCCGAAAACAGAAACCAAGACCATCGGCACGGATATCCTGACGGTCCAGTATGCCTGGCCGGTCGGAAAGCCACTGGTGGACAATCTGGGCGACGGCATTTGGGAGGTCCGTTCGCGTTTGGACAGTCGGATCGCGAGGACGCTGTTCTGTATCGTGGACGAGGAAATCGTGCTGCTGCACGGCTTCATGAAGAAAACGCGGAAGACGCCGCAAAATGAACTGAATCTGGCGAAGAAACGTAAACAACAATACCTGCAAAACTATGAAGCGAAGCACTCACCGCGGAAGTGAACTGAAGGATTTCCTCAGAGAACAGGGCGTTTGGGAGGAAGTCGAAGAACGCGCCATGAAACAGGCGCTGGTACTTCAGCTCACCAAACTGCTTGAACAGAATGAACTCACCAAGGCGGAGATGGCCGTGCGCATGAAGACCAGTAGGGCGGCAGTCGACCGTCTGCTCGACGGATCCAATACGTCCGTCACGCTGGCGACGCTGGGCAAGGCGGCTCGGGCGCTAGGGCGTAAAATCAAAATCGAACTGACGCCAGCGTAAACGGGTGATCTCAGAGCCGGGAAGGGAATCATGACGTTGGAAATCGGGTTCTCAAAAACAGCGAGTGGTTCAAATCTCAGTCCTGCCGTGTCGAAAAGGTCGGATAATGCTCTTTTCGCGCGTTCGGCTGTTGGATCCCAACGACAAAGATGTGCTGTCAGAGATCGGTTACGGTCGGGCGGAGAAGGTAAATGGTGTTGCGGCGGACATTTCGATGGCGGCTGAACACACCAAGCCGATTGAGGTTTTGCGAAAGACCGACACCGCAGCAATACACCGGCTTAGGCCGCCTCACGATGATGGTAATTGAGCAGACCGCCCAACCGTGCGCCTCCGCATCATCCCCGGCGCTGTCGCATTCGGTGCTGTCAGCCTCAAAATCCGAACAAACGATCCGGCTTCGAAGGCCTTGGTGATTCTGCTCACATTCATGAGAGAGCCGATCCGGCTTCTGCTGGCGCATCTTCAAATGCCGGCTATTCCCCCTCCATAAACCCGGGTGGAATGTGTCGCCCAAAATCCATCGCCCCGTGAAGCACTCGGGCGATTTCAATTCGTCCTTCGTGGACCCGGTAGAGGATAGCATGCCGTCCGGTGAAACAAATCCGACAACCGGGATGCACATCCTCTCGCAGCCGCCAGCGCCCGGGATTCGCCGCAATTTTCTCGAAGGAACTCCAGATACTGCCAGCGTAGCGCTCTGCCTGTTGCTCGCCCCATCGCTCCGAGGTGTACTCGAAGATTTCCTGCACGTCGGCCAAGGCGAGCGTGGAGATTCTGAGTTTCACCGACGGGCGCGACCTTTCCTGACGCGCCGGAGGAACTGCTCCCGGTCGAGTTCTTCGTACTCACCCGCGTCGAGTTGCCCAAATCCGAGCGCTGCCTCTTTGCGAAGCCAATCGAGACCTGATTCTCGCTCGACCATGAGTCGCAGCGCCTCACGGACGACTTCGCTGGCGTTGTTGTACAAGCCGGACTCGATCTTCCTGCGGACATGGTCTTCGAGTGTCGGTGTCAGTGAAACATGCATGACCGAACTATTTGGCTGAAACCAATCTTTGTCAATGTTTGGAGCATGACTGTTCTGCGGTCGGTCGGGTCAAAAACAGCGAGAGGTTCAAATTTCAGTCCTGCTTGGGACCCCATCCCTTCTTCAATTGCGGAAAGCCGCATTTCCGGAACAACGATTCAAAGCGGCCTCAAAACCCTTTGATCCAAGGCGATTTGGCATTTCCCGCTCTCAGCAGCCTCATTGTTGTTCCTCCTTCGGCAACGAAGCATCTGAGTCCGCGCATCAGCGATGTCCCGTCCGCCATCATGCCATCGTGGACATTTGCCGGGGGCAACCCCGGGGGAGCCACCCGGCTGTTTTTCGCTTCAATGCTTTAATCTTGAAACCTTTCGGGTGCATTCCAACACTCGCCGCCCTATGGCCGAGCCCAAAGAGAACTTCCTCATGGAAAAGATCGTGTCGCTGTGCAAGCGGCGCGGGTTTGTTTACCAGTCCTCGGAGATTTACGGAGGCATCAATGGTTTCTGGGATTACGGCCCGCTGGGGGCGGAGCTCAAACGCAACGTGAAGGATGCCTGGTGGACCTCGATGACACGCCTGCGCGACGACGTCGTCGGCCTCGACGCGACGATCATCATGTCGCCTCTCATCTGGAAGGCGTCCGGCCATGTGGACACGTTCAGCGATCCGATGTGCGATTGCTTGCTGACGAAGAAGCGCTTCCGGGCCGATCAGGTGGAACCGCAGAGCGGCGTCGTTTACAGCTACAAGGGTGCCAGGGATTCCGTGTCGGGCAAAGAATCCAACGATGCGTTTTCTGTTCTGCTTGCCCCGGGCAAGCCGCCCGAAAGCGCCCGCAAGACGGCAACCCAGTTCTACCAATCGCGCGGTCTGCAGAACGTGGAGCTGATCGGCGAAGCAACGGAGAAAGCCGAGAAGACCACGCGCTTCAATCCTGAGAACGGTGCGCAGCTCACCGAGCCCCGTCCGTTCAACCTGATGCTCCAGACCTACGTCGGGCCGATTCAATCTCCGGAGAACATCGCCTACCTCCGTCCCGAGACCGCTCAGGCGATCTTCGCGCAGTTCAAGAACGTCCACGAAACCTCGCGCCAGAAGGTTCCCTTTGGCATTGCGCAGATTGGCAAGGCGTTTCGCAACGAGGTCACACCGCGCAACTTCACCTTCCGCTCGCGCGAGTTCGAGCAGATGGAACTGGAGTTCTTCATCAAGCCCGACGAGGCCATCGAGGCGATTCACGGCAGCGTCGCCACGCCCACCGCGCCCGGCCATCCAGGCGAGCCGCAACCCAACTGGGGCTGGCAGATGTGGCATCAGTATTGGGTCGAGGAACGCATCAAG
>CAYQCZ010000108.1:0-8495 GCA_964415955.1 uncultured Verrucomicrobiota bacterium
CCGCCCGGCACGGGCACCTGGTGCTCGTAGCGCACGGATTCACCGGAGGCTGCACGGCGGACCGCCTCCTTCAGCCGCTCCCGGGCCTCCGCCGAATGCCGCCACCAGTAGGTGTCCCACAACTTCCTGCGCAACACCTCCTCGGGCGGCACGCCCGCAAAATCCAGCGCGGTCTGGTTCGCCTCCAGCACCGTGCCATCCGGACGCAGCAGCCCCATCAACTGGAAGGTGCTGTTGAAAATGGCGCGGTAACGGGTCTCCCCTGCCTGACGCCTCCCGGCCTCGGCGTTCAACAGCAACAGCGACAGGCCGATCAATGTCACACTCGCCAGTCCGCCGACGGGCAGGATCAGAAACGTGCGCCGCTCCAAAGCCCGCGCCTCGGATTCCAACTGGACCAGCCGCCGCTCCTGCGTCCGCTCCAGCCCCATGATGCGGGCCCGGATGTCCTCCATCAACCGCCGGCCCTCCCCGATGCGGATGCGTTCCAGTGCTGCGGCCACCTCGCCGGCCTTGCATAATTCGACGTTCTTTGAATCGTAGGTGATTTTTTCGTAAACGAGCGCCTCCAACGGATCAAGCGTCTCGTCGGGCACGTCCGGGGTGAGGCTGTCGCGCACCACCAGCCAGTGGTCCGGCAGCAGGCGGCGCGCCTCTTCCGCGGGTTTCAAGAAGCTCTCGTCGCGGGCGATCACAAACCCGCGGTTGCCGCTCTCGAAATCCTGCACGGCGGACAGGAGATCGCTGAGCGCGTGGCGGCTGTCCACCACCCGGAGGATCTGGGCGTTGGTGTTCCACAACCGCGAAACCGCCTCCCAGCCCATGATGGCCATGAGGACCAGCAGCAGCACCCCGCCCACCAGGGCTGCGGTGGTCCTGAGTCCCAGGAACCACGCAAACACATCCTCCTCCATGAGCAATGCCATCAAACCCGCGGACAGCAGCATCAGGCCCGCCGCCGTATGCACCGCCATCGCGAGCACCTGCCCCCACTGGTAGCCCATGGTGACGCTGGCCATGTAGCCGGTCAGGGCCAGGCCCGCCGTGAACGCCACAAACAGCGCCGTCACCAGCAGCACCCGCTGCGACCACACGCCCGGTCCGCACCATGCGCCATGCAGCATCGCCGCGCCGGCCAGGGTGAAACAAAGCGCCGTGTTGGGCGCCATGCGGCCCGGCACCTGCTGCGGCGGCAGGGCGGGCTCCTCAAATAAAAGCTGATCCAGCCCCAGATCCCAGCCGAAGACATACTGGCAGGAGGTCAAACCGCCCAGCAGCAGCAGCAACAGGCCCGGCACTGCCTTCACCTCCCGCCGCAGCCGCCCGGAAAAGCTTCTGTGCAACAGGGCCAGCGCCGCCCCGGAAAGGACGAAGGCAACCGCCGTGTTGGCCTTCATCGTCACCCATCCCGGCAGGCTGCGCTTCAGAATCGAAATGTCGAAAACCCATCCCACCAGAACGACCAGACCCAGCAGCGCCACTGCGATGGCAATGGTGGTGGAAAGCGGCAGTTGTCGGGAGCGGAGGCGTGGGTTCATGCCGCAGCGGCCTGTTGTGCAGAAACCGGACGGCGGTAATGCCGGCAGACACATGTCAGGGATGGGTCAAGCCGGTCGAACATTGCCCTCAAGTCTTTGCCAGCTTGTCCAAATCGTCAAGAAACGCCTGTGCACAAACGGGACACAAACCATGGGAGAAACGGGCATGGGTGTGGCTTTGCACGTAGCTTTCCACCGGCACCCAGTCCGACTCGCCGTCGCGGATTTTTTTGCATTGTGCGCAGATGTTCAGCAGCCCCTCCAGGGTCTTGATCTCCTTGAGCGCCTGCTCCAGTTGCGCATTGCGACGGGCCAGGTCACGGGTGGCCACCCGGAATTCCATGGCCGTCATCACCTGCCGGGCCAGCGCCTCCAGCATGCGCCCCTGTTCCTGGGTGATCTGGCGCGGTTTGAAATCCAGCACGCACAACGTGCCCAGCGGATGCCCGTCACCCGATTCCAGCAGCACACCCGCGTAAAAACGGAACCTTGGGTGCCCCGTCACGAGGGGGTTGCCGGCGGTGCGTGGATCCTGCTCCGTGTCCGGCACCACGAAGAGCCCCTTCTGCAAAATCGCATGCCGGCAGATGGACTGGTCCAGCGGAGTTTCACTGGCCTGCACCCCCACGGAGGACTTGAACCATTGCCGGTTTTCGTCCACCAGGCTGATCAGGGAGACCGGCGCTCCGCAAATGCAGGCGGCCAGTTGCGTGAAGTCGTCGAACTGCGTCTCACGTGGGGTGTCAAGGATCTCATAATGACGCAAGGCGGCCAGCCGCGCGGCTTCTTCGGACATAGGGGAGCATGCAACTGGGGTGTTCATAGGTGGGGCAGTATGCACCATGTGGCGGATATCGACGAATGATTTGGCAATAATTCTCTCCGCACCCGCGCGCCGCATGGCCGCCCAGCTTTGAAAGCGCAATGAAATGAAGTCCTGCCACATCCGCACATCAATCTCTCCGCGCGCCCGGCACCCTCGTCTGCCTCAGAGCCTGTCTGAAAATGGCAAGGGGCGCTGCGGCTGGGGCCGGGGCCTAGGCGTTGGCCGGTGCTGTGGCGATGGGGAGGTGGAAATGAAAGGTGGAACCTTTGCCGACGGTGCTTTCCACCCAGATGCGGCCGCCGTGGCCCTCGATGATCCGGCGCACGATGGCCAGGCCCAGCCCCGTGCTCGGCTCGCCGGCGGTTCCGCGCACGCTCGTTTTGCTGAAGGCCTTGAACAGCTTGGGCAGATCCTCCGGCGGAATGCCCTGCCCCTCATCGCGCACGGCGACTTCAAGCCCCTCCTCCACGAGCCGGACGGACACCTGGACGGTGGTGCCTTCATGGGAGAACTTCACCGCGTTGGAGACCAGATTGTTCAGCACCTGCTCCATCTTGCCGCAGTCGATCTCCACCAGCGGCAGGTCTGCGGGAATGGTTTCCTTCAGGCTGATGTTTTTCCGCGTGGCCAGCGGCCGGTTGAGATGGAGGTTGTGGCGGATGATGCCCCCGAGATCCGCGCGCACCCGGTCCAGTTGCAGCCGGCCCGATTCAATCGTGGTCACGTCGAGCAGGTCGTCCACCAGGCGCAGCATGAAGTGGCTGGTTTCCTTGATGGTCCTGATGAACTCGTTCTGTTCCTCGTTCAACGCCGGGCCGGCCTCGGCTTCCAGGAATTCACTGTAGGAGAGAATGATCCCGAGCGGCGTGCGGAGGTCATGCGCGGCCATGCCGAGGAAGCGGTTCTTCTGCTCGTTGAGGCGTTCCAGCTCGGAGTTTTTCCGCACCATCTCCCGCTGGAGGTTGGTGAGTTCGTTGTTGAGCCGCGAGAGATCGTCGTAAAGGCGGCTGTCCGCCACAGTGCGTTCGCGGCGCTGCAGGCTCAACTCCTTGAGCGCCGCGCGGAGGGCGTTGGTCTGCTCGTTGTTGATGAGCATGAGCTCCTCGTTGACGGCCACCAACTGCGCCCGGGTTCGCGCCGCCATCACCAGCAGATGCCCGCCCTCAAACGCCCCGGCGCAATGCAACGGCACAGGCTGGCCGTTGACCACGAAGCGCATCTCCCAGTCAAACACGGCGGCCTGCTGACGCAACTGGTCCAGAAACCCGTCCACGCGCACGGACTGCTCCCCGGCCACCAGGTCGGCCAGCGCGGTTCCGGGAGGCATGGGCGAGATCAATCCCAGTTCATCACGCAGCACTCGCTGGACGATGCCGTCCGGCGAACAGATGAGGGCAATGCCCTGGCCGGTTGGATGCGTGTTCATGACGCGTTCGTTCCACGGGTCAGTTCACCGGCCAGCACAATGGCCGCCTGCGCATCCGCCGCGCAACCATCCGCCCCCAGCTTCCGCCAGAGGTCCGGCGCCACATTGAACGGGTAGCCGCCCACGAGAATCTTCACCGACCGGCAGGCCGGCTCGGCCCGCACGCGCTGGATCAGCTCGTTCACGGCGCGCAGGTGATACGAAATCGTGGCCGAGATCCCCAGCACCTGGGCCTTGCGCTGGACCACGGAATCCACCACGGCCTGCGCCGGCGTGTTTGCGCCCAGATAAAACGTGTTCCAGCCGTCCATCTCAAAGAAGTCCGTCACCATGCGCACGCCAATCTCATGCAGATCACCCGAGACGCAGGTGGCCACCAGCGTGCCCGCGCCCTTTTCCTCGGCGAAAATATGCGGGTAGAGCTGGGACATGATCAACTGGGTGGCGGCGGTGCAATAGTGCTCCTGCGCCACGGTGATCTCATTGGTCTGCCAGAGCCGGCCCACCTCATACTGTGACGGCTGGAACACGTGCAGGTAAATCTCCCTGACCGGCACGCCCCGCTCCACCGCCTCAAGAATCATCCGGCTGGCCAGATGCCGGTTTCCTTGCAGCAGCGCGGCCAGATAATCCCGGGCAAGCGGCGCGTGCGGCGCGTCCGCATCCAGGTAGGTCGGAATCTCCGCCGGCAGCGCGGGCAGCCGGTTGAGGCCCGCGTTGAGGTAGTCCACCGCGAGCGCTCCGGCGGGGCCGGAAACCTGTTCGGCAACCACCGCCCGCGTGAATTCAAGATGCCGCGCCAGATCCTCGGCCGGGATGCCGCGCTTGCCCAGCATGACCTTGGCCCAGGCCACATAATTGCCAAACAACCCCGGGTCGCCGGCATCCATCGCATCCGCCAGATAGGCGAGATGATAACCGGCGTCCTGCAGGCATTTTTCCCGGCCGACCGCGCCATAGCGGCGCTCCAAATCGGGTTGCGCGGCGAACTGGCGGCGCACCAGTTCCGCGGCCAGGTCGCTGGCCTGCTGGCGAAGAATTTCACCCGGAGTTGCAGCGGGCACTGGGGTTTTCATGTCAGGAGGCAACGTGTTGATAATGGGTGATCTTGGTTTCGCCGGGAACGAGCTTGAGCCCCTTGGGAATGCCCTTGTGCGCATCGTGATACTGGTGGCTCTTGTGCCAGGCACGGAAACTGGCCTCATCCGTCCAGAACGTCAGCAGCCAGATTTCCTCCGGCCGGGCCATCGGGCTCAGCACGTCCATGCGCTGAAAACCCGGCGCGGTGTCCACCATGTGCGGCCGCGCGCGAAAAGCGGATTTCACCTGCTCCGTCATGCCGTTGGCGACGACAAACTTGCTGATGGCCGCAAAGCCGTATGCGGAAAGACCCGGCGCGGCGGATGGAGAGTCCGGGTGCCCGTGCGCCTGGGTGGGAGTGGCGGGTGGTGATGCTGATTGGGACATGTTCGTGTGCATTGCATCCGGCGCTGTTGCTTTGGCGCAACTCTTTCGTGCAGCAGCAATGAGTCTGTTCGACATCCGCACGTTCGATACATTCAAGCATGGCAGGTCTGTTGGACGAGACAAAACTGACATTCCCCCTTGATCGCGGACAGAGGCGGGAGGCTTTTCAGCCGGCTTGACGATCCAACCTCATGCTCAATAATTGCCCCATGAAACCCTCCCGGGCAGTGCGTTTGATGACGGTGTTCCTCATAGTGGGTGGCATCGCCATGCTCTACGGCGGCCTTTCGGAGTCCGATTGGTATTGGATTTCGAATGGTGTCTTTCTGCTCTGGGGTGCCTGCTTGTGTTGGAAGCACGGGGATGAAGTGGCTTTCACGAAGCGAAGGCCGCCGTCTGATGTTTGAATCCTTCTCGCCTTCATATTCGTTGATTCCAAATTCTTCCGCGCCTGCCTAGTCTGCCGCCGATGCCGCCCACTGTGATTCAGCGTCCCCGCACCTCATGGAGACACAAGCTGGCGGCCGTGTGTTTTGGAGTGGCGTTGTTTGTGGCGGTGGAACTGGTGCTTTGGATGTTCGGTGTGGGCAGCCCGGAAATGGCAGGTGACCCGTTTGTCGGTTTCAGCGCCGTGCATCCATTGTTCGTGCGCAACCCCGCCACGGGGTTGATGGAAACCTCGCAGTCCCGCCGTCGTTACTTCGTGGAGGAGGCATTTGCCGTGCCGAAGCCTGCCGGAACGTTTCGTGTATTTTGCTTCGGCGGGTCCACGGTTCAGGGAAATCCATGGTCGAAGGAGACGGCCTTTCCGACATGGCTGCGACTTTCATTGGAAGCGGCGGATGCGGGCCGCCCGTGGGAGGTCATCAACTGCGGCGGCATTTCCTACGCCAGTTACCGGCTGGTGAACATCGTCAAGGAATGCCTGAAATTTCAGCCGGACCTCTACATCATCTGCACAGGGCACAATGAATTTCTGGAGGATCGCACCTACTCGGACATCAAGCACGCCCCGTCCGTGCTGACCGGCTCCATGCACATCGCCTCGGGGCTGCGCACGTTCAACCTGCTGCGCGGTGTGTGGGAGCGCGCCGTGCAGGACAGCCACGCATCACGCAGGGCGGCTGTCGCCGCCCGCACCACCTTGCCGGAGGAGATTGACCCCTGGCTGGATTACGACGGCGGCATCAAGGCGTATCATCGTGATCTCGCATGGCGGGAAGGTGTTGTCCGGCATTACGAACACAATCTTCGCCGGATGGTCGCCATGGCGCAGCAGGCCGGAGTGCCGGTGATCCTCGTCAAACCCAGCTCCAATCTGCGTGACTGTCCGCCGTTCAAATCGCAGCACAGGGACGGCATGACCACGGCTGAATTGCAGGAGTGGGAGACGCTGGTTTCACAGGCCCTGACCGCTGCCGGCAACGATCCGGAGCGCATGCTCAAGCTCCTGCAACAGGCGCTGTCGCTTGATGACGCCTACGCGATGACCTCCTATCAGGTGGCGCGATGCCTCGATGCACAGGGGCATCCGAAGGTGGCGCGGGACTTTTATCTTCAGGCGCGGGAGCTGGACGTCTGTCCGCTGCGCATGATTGCGCCGCTGGAGGAGGCCATGACACGTGTGGCCCGGGATGCCGGCGTCATGTTCATCGATGCCCATGCCCTTTTTGAAAGCCGCAGTCCGGACGGGGTTTTGGGTGATGACTGGCTGGTGGATCACATCCATCCCTCCATTGAGGGATACAAGCTGATTGGCGCGACATTGATGGATGCCATGGCGCAGCAAGGCTGGGTGACACCCGCCGCCGGCTGGCAGATGCGACGTGAAGTGGCCTTCAGGCAGCATCTGGACGCACTGCCCGAGAGTTATTTTGAGGACGGCCAGACCCACCTCAGAGGCTTGCATGCGTGGACGGAAGGGCGCGCCCTGGGCCCATCCGTCGAATACAAGCTGATGCAGTCCAGACAGGGCAGGAAGTGATTCCGTCAACATCAGTCACGATCCATGATGAATGAGGTCTGGCATGGGTGGTGCGGGTGGGGCGCGCAGTTGCCCGCCCTGCCACATCGTTGGATTCTTGCGCGGCCATACCCACTTGCAGTCACAGTGTTCAACTTCCGCTTCCCACCCAAAACTGTTGGCACATGCAGGGCGGACCTTTACCTTCACCGCCCATGTTGCGATTTGAAATGATGGGCATTCCCGTGGGTGTCCACTGGCTCTTCTGGCTGATCATGGCCCTGCTGGGCGGTGCGCTGGGCGCCGAAAGCACCGCCGACATGACGGATGTGGGCATCTGGGTGGCGGTGGCGTTTGTGTCCGTCCTCATTCACGAGCTTGGACATGCACTGGCGGCGCGAAAGTTCGGGCTGCCTTCGGAAATCATCCTCCATGGCTTTGGGGGCGTGACGATCCTTCCCGGCGGAATGATGAGCCGGGGCCAGAACATCTTCGTGAGCGCCGCCGGTCCGTTGGCAAGCCTGTCACTGGGAATGCTGACAGTTGTCGTGGGCATGGTCGTGCCGCGCGGCCATCCGGGTCTGGAGGAGGTCTTGTGGGATGCCAAATGGATCAACTTTTTCTGGACCTTCATCAACCTGCTGCCCATCCAGCCCATGGATGGCGGCCAGATCTTGCGGGACATTCTGGGGCCGGCGCGTTTCAAGGCCACCTGTGTGATCGGCGCTGTGACCGCCGTCGGCGTGGGACTGCTCGCTCTGGAAATCGGCCAGGTCTATCTGGCGTTCTTCATGTTCTACTTCGCCTATCTGAACTTTGTGAACCAGGCGAACGACGGTGGCGTGATCCGGCGGTAGTCCCTGCCTGAAAGCTGACCGGGCCTGGTCACTCCGCGTAATCCACGCCTTCGATGTCCAGCAGTCGCTTCTTCCAATCCAGGCCGCCGGAGAATCCGCCGATGCGACCGCTGGCGGCGAGCACGCGATGGCAGGGAATGATCAACGGCATGGGATTGGCACCGCAGGCGGCGCCCACCGCACGGGCGGCCTCCGGCTTCCTGATGGCCTCTGCAACTTCGCCGTAGGACATGGTCCGGCCCGGGCGGATGCTCTGCAACTGCCTCCACACGGCCCGTTGAAACGCGGTGGCATCGCCCAGGTCCAGTGGCGGCAGTTTGGCGGGTGATTTGCCGGACAGAATCGCGTCGATCGCTTTGCGGGTGGTCGTCAGCCACTGCCGGGCTTCTGCTTCAAGTCTGGGCTTGATGCTGCCTTT
>CAYQCZ010000108.1:8505-10246 GCA_964415955.1 uncultured Verrucomicrobiota bacterium
TTTCGCGTTCTCTGGGAACTCCAGCCGTGCAAGGCCGCGTTCTGTGAAAGCAGCACGGAAACAGCCCAGGTCCGTGGGAATGTCGTGCCAGGTCATTTGTCCTGGGTCCTTTTGATGATCAGCCACACATCGATGATTGTCAGCGCCGCCAGGATGGCAAGCGCCATGGCTGTGGTGCTCATAACTTCAAAAGTGCGGCGCAGAGTCCGTAGAGCACGAGCAGCAGAAACGCCACGGCGGCGATGAACCGATAGCGCGCCACGCGCTTTTCATAACGCAGCGGACGCAGTCCGTGAACACTGCCGGATGCCAGGTAGTTGATGAGTTTCGGATTCGATCCCTGTCCGCCTCTGAGGCGGGAGGTCCACCGCTTGATGGCTGCGGCCAGGTCGTATTTGCGCACGCCCAGCTCGTTGTAATGTGCCGGCGTGTCCTGCATGTCCACGCCGCGGGTGACGCCTTTGAGATCGACCTCTTCGAAGACCGGATCGTTGGAGGAAGACGCCGCGGATGCACCGGAGTGGGGGCGCACCGTCGAGCGCAACCGTGGGGCATCCGGTGGTCCGCCAGCCCGGCTGCTGAGCTTGTCGATCTCCTTTTCCAGCTTGCGTATTTCCGCCTCCAGCTGCCTGGCGCGGTCGCTGATGGGATCGGCCTTGCGATGGAAGAAACCCGCCACGGAATCAGTTCTTGAGGAACAGCCAGATCAGGAGGATCAGGGCGAGAACAGCCGATGGCCAGTTGAGCGCGAATCCAATCCTGCACATCTGGCCGAAGCTTTGAGCGCCGAACATGGGTGTGTTGACCACGGGCGAGCCGGCGCCTTCATCTTCCTGTGCAGCCTTGTTCAGCACGGGCCACTTGAGGCGGGCGGTGTTCCATTCCATGCGTGCGTTTTCCACCGTGGTCAACGCACGTGAAAGCTCGATGTGAAGGTTGTCCGTGGTCCAATCCTCCTCGCTCAGCGCCTGCACCTTGTCGCCGGCCTCCCTCAAGGCCTGCAAGGAGGCCTCCATCTGGCTGAGCTCCGTTTTGGCGGCGAGCGTGGCTTCTTCAAGGATGCCCGTGCCCCGGACCAGTTGGGCGATCATTTCCTCGCGGCCCTGGCGGAATTCCAGACGGCGACGGCGGATTTCCTCGAGCGCGGATTTCTCTCGTTCCAGTTCCTCCTGGGCGGCGCGCAACTCGACGAGCTTTTGCTGGGCCACGCTGACCTTGGCGTTGATCTCCTCCGGTGTGGGAGGGCGGCCGCCCGATGTGCCGCGGGCGGGGTTCGAGACCGATTGGGCGGCCTGATAATCGGCATCCACGAATTCAGAGTCATCGAATGGAGAAGACATGGATGGACTGTAACAACCCGCCAAGGGGTGTAAAGCGGAGGTTGGAACGCTCTCATCCGGAACGATGCAGACAAGAAAGCTCGAGTGTCCCGCGAAGCAGGCGAAGGGCGCGAAGCATTACCAACTGCCATTGAATTTCGGTGGAAGTGCAAGTTGCGCACTCTCAGACCTGCTGCCGTTCCACCGGATTTCCTCCGCACATGGTATGGGCGATCGTTTTCTTCCTGAGCGGCAGGCACAGTGTGGTGCGAGCAAGTCTGGGGTCAGTTTTCCGGTCTCCTTCGCTTCCTTCGTTTTCTTCGCGGGACTCAAACATTATCAGCCAGTCTCCAAGAGCCTGTCTGAAAATGACAAGGGGCGCTGTTTTCGAGTAAAGGTGCGGATGGCGAGGCGTGAGGAGG
>CAYQCZ010000109.1:0-10232 GCA_964415955.1 uncultured Verrucomicrobiota bacterium
GGAGTGTTTTCATGGGTCAACGGTAGCTTCTCTGAATCTGCATTGCACGCTCTCTCGCAGTGTCCTGCAAACCGCTTCCCGGCATGAGCAGCGACCCGCCCACAAGCGAGCGGGGCACTTCACGGCGGTGAAAGAGACGTGGGGTGGTCATATGCTGCTTGCTTCTGTTAGGATGCACCTTTCTTCACAGCCTTTCCCTGAAAACTGATACCAACTCTGTCAGTGGGGTAAATGGTGACGTGAACATCGGCAATGTCAGACAGTTTCTGGTAAATCATCACAGGATAACCCTGCGTCGTCTCTGGCTTGCCGTCTCGCTCCGGTTTCGTGATGACCATCCCGACTGGCTGCTTGATGTCTGGCTCTCCAAATGCGGTGGTCACGTCTTCAAGCGTCCGCATGTCCTTCGTCAGGTGGACGAGGCGTTTGCGCTCGGAGTCGGTCAGCGTGTGAAAAAGTCTGCCGCGTTTGGACTCTGGCGCACTGCCGCCACAGAAAGGGCAGTAGTAAATCATCATGTGATCCTTCGGGCCGCGGACTAAATGATACTCGTTCAGCTCGACGTCGAACTCGACTGGACACTTCGGGTCATCGGCAGCGCGCTCCAACCATTCGCACTTGCAAGCTCCTTTTTCTTTGGGCGGTGGCATAACGATCGATGCAGCTTAGAATTTCGCGAGAGACACGTGTGCTCCCCATGACCAATCGCAAATTATTGGTTCACTCCACATACACAAACTCATTCAGCCGGAAGAGCGCGCGGACGTAGGCGCGCCAGGCTTCGGGCTCGGTCTCGGCGGTCTCAGGTTTGTCGCCGCAGAGCTGTTGCTTCGCGCTGGCGAGGAACGTCTTGGCGGCGGTGACTTCCTCCGGCGCGGCGGGACGGGCGAAGAGCAGTTCGTAGGCGTGCTGGACGCGCGCCGCGTCGTCGGTGGCGTGGGCGATGAGGCGGTCGGCGACGAGTTTGGACTGCTCGTGCACGAACGGGTCGTTGAGCAGCCAGAGCGCCTGGAGCGGCGTGGTGCTCGTGGTGCGCGCGGGCGTGCTGGCCGACGGGTCCGCGCCGTCGAAGATGGCCAGATACGGATGCCGCTGGATGCGCTGCGTCATCAGATACACGCTGCGGCGGTTGCTGGGATAGACGTCCTTGAAGGGCTTGTGTTGCGTGTAGCCCCACTCGTGCGCAGGCGGGAACGGATGCGCGCCGGCGGGCGAGAGGTCGAGGTTGCCGCCCAGCGCGAGCAACGTGTCGCGGATGACCTCGGCGTCGAGCCGGCGGCGCGGGAAGACAGCGTAGTGATCAGTGATCAGTGGCACAGTGATCAGTGGAGCGGACTGCGCCCGTTGCCCTGACTGATTACTGGCTTCTGATAACTGATCACTGGATGTCGCCTGCCGATACGTGCGCGAAAGCAGGATGAGCCGGTGCATCGCCTTCACCGACCAGCCGCCGTCGCGGAACTTCACGGCGAGATAATCGAGCAGCTCGGGATGCGTGGGCGGCTTGCCCTGTTTGCCGAAATCGTTCGGCGTCGGTACGAGGCCGCGTCCGAAATGATGCTGCCAGATGCGGTTGACCATCACGCGCGCGGTGAGCGGGTTGTTGTCGGCGAGAATCCAGTCGGCGAGCTGCGCGCGCCCGCTGGACTGGATGTCGGGCGGCAGTTCGGCGCCGCCCATCACGGTGAGAAACTTGCGCGGAACCATCTCGCCCGGCTTGGCGGGGTCGCCCTTCTGCTGCACGGGCACGCTCTCGATGCGCTTCGCCTCAGACACGGCGTAGGCCATCTCGAACGGCAGCGACTTGTTCTGCACAGCGGCGAAGGCCTTCTCGGCCTCCTTGAGCTGGGCCTGAAGCTCGTTCTTCTTCTCGCCCTTCTCGTCCTTGAGCGCGTTCTTGAGCTTGGCCACCTCGCTGTTGAGGCGCGAGCGTTCCTTCTCCAGTTCGCGCTGCGTCGCCTCGGCCTCGGCCCGCGTGTCGGGCGGCACGAGCGGCACGAAGTCGCGCGGTTTCTTGTCGAGCTCGATGCCCGGCCACGGATAGCGCGTGCTGTGGAAGATTCCGTAAAGCCCGTAGTAATCGCGCTGGGTGACGGGATCGAACTTGTGGTCGTGACAGCGCGCGCAGCTCAGCGTGATGCCGAGGAAGCTGCGGCCGAGGTTGTCGATGGTGTCCTCGATGGTCAGGTGCCAGGGATAGTCGTCCACGCGCGAACCGAACCGGCGCGAGTTGGCGAGGTAACCGGTGGCGACGATGCGCTCGAACCGCTCGGTGTCGCTCGCCCCGCCGCGCAGGTCGCCGGCAATCTGGTCGCGCACGAACTCGTCGTAGGGCTGGTCGCGGTTGAAGGAGGCGATGACCCAGTCGCGGTAACGATGCATCTGCGGGATGGGATAATCGGAGTTGTCGCCCGCCGTGTCGGCGTAGCGCACGACGTCGAGCCAATGGCGGCCCCAGCGCTCGCCGTAGCGGGGCGAGGCGAGCAGGCGCTCGATGACTTTCGCGTAGGCGTCGGTGGATTTGTCGGCGAGAAACGCAGCGACTTCCTCCGGCGTGGGCGGTAGGCCGGTGAGGTCATAGGTCACGCGGCGGAGGAGCGCGCGCTTCTCAGCGTCCGGCGCGGGCTTGAGGTTCGCCGCCTCCTGCTTCGCGAGGATGAACCGGTCAATGTCGTTCAACGGCCACTTCGCATTCTTCACCGAGGGCACCTTCGGCGACGCCAGCGGCTTGAACGACCACCATTCACGCGCCTTGTTCCAGTCGATGGCGTCCTTGGCCTTCACCGCGGCGAGCGTGTCGGTGTCACGCGGGTCGGGCGCGCCCATCTTCACCCATTGCTCGAAGTCGGCGATAACCTGCGGCGACAGCTTCTTCTTCGGCGGCATGGCGAGGTCCTCGGTCTCGTGGCGCAACGCCTGGATGAGCAGGCTGGCGTCGGGGTCGCCGGGTGTGACGGCCGGGCCTGTGTCGCCGCCCTTCTGCACGCCCGCGCGCGAATCGAGCACGAGGCCGCCCTTGATTTTCGTCGCCGTCGCGCTGTGGCATTCGTAACAACTCTCGATGAGCACCGGCCGGATCTTGTTTTCGAAAAACGTGAGCTGCTCGGGCGTGGGACTCTTGGTGAACTGCGGCCGCGTCAGATCGGGCACATCGCCGTCGCCCGACCAGAGCTCGATGCCGGACAAGTTCGCCGCGCCGTGACTCGCGCCCTTCGCGCCGACGGTGAGCTTGCCGTCGGACACCTCCGCGCGCCACGGACCGAGCCGGCGCCACATGCCCGCGTCGCCGCTGTAGAAGCCGGCCTGCATCACCTTGCCGTTGACCAGCAGGTCGAACTGCTCGGTGTGATTGTCCTCCCAGACGTAGAGCACCACCTGGTAAGTGCCCTTAGCCAGCCCGGTGAACTCGACGCTCACCGTGCCGCCCCACACGCTGCTCCGAATCATCTCCGTGCGCGCCGCATCCGTGGGCGGCTTGAGCAGCACCTTCTGATTGGCAAAACGCTTGCCGTTGGCCGTGAAATTCGCCGCGCCTTGGTCGGCTTCCCAGGCGCGTCCGTCAATGGTGAGCGCCGGGCCGTTGAGGTTGATGGCGCGGACGAACGTGGCGTCCATCGCCAAAGAATCCCCGCCCAGCGAGGCTCCCATGAGCATCGCCAGAGCAAACGAGGAACGCAAATTCAGGGCAGAGCCGGGCGGCAGCATGATTGATAACCGATGTTGAACCATTTCCGTCCAACATTGGCAACCAGCATTCTGACGCTGGAGTCCCCGATCTGGTTTCAACGGTGTGAACCGGCCCGGCAACCGCCGCAGCGCTCAATGCACGGGCGAGAGCTTGAAGAAGCGGTTGCCCGGCGTGAGCGGGATGACCACCTTGAACATTTCACCGGTCAAGACGGGCTCAACCTCCTCCAACACCCACTGCGGCGTCTCAGTCAGCGCCGGAGCACCCTGCAATACGTATCCCGACGCCCCAGCCGACGGCCAGGTGATCTCCACCGTGTTGCCCACACGCACAATCGAAAGCGTGGGGGCGCCCGGTGTCTGAATCACGATGAACCCGCTCCAGAAGCCCCCATGCAAAGCATAGCTTCCTCCGGTCAGCACGGGACCGGCATCCGGCGCACCCAGGCTGCCGTTCAACGCATACTGTCCTCCCGCACTGGTGCCGCCGCCGCCGCTGATCACGCTCTGCTCCATGGCAAACGGCTGGGCTTGGACGGCGGATGCGGCCAGCCAAACCACCATGGCAAGCCCGGCCCATCCGCCGCCCCACTCCCCCTGGCGGATCCGTGAAGAAACTGCCCGCAAGGATGCCGAAGGCGTGCACACGGTTTTCAAACCAACGGCGGGCCTCCTCGCGGGCAAAATGAACTGAAAGAAAGGCGTCATTTCTGGAATCCTGTTGTGTGCTTTGTTTCGGAGAATCAGTCCCCTTCAGATTTTATTTTTTCAATACGGCCTTCATCACCTTCTCCAACTCTGCAAGGCGCTTCTCCAGTTGCTTGATCTGCGCGTCCTTCTCCTGCACGACCTGGTTCAAGCCCTGGATGGCGGCCAGTGCGACGCCATCCGCATCCACAGTGGTGATGGTGGTCTCATTCTCACCAAGGCCGAATGCAGCGCGGAAATCCTGCGCCATTGGTCCCACATGTTTCACACCATTGTTCTGCGTCTTGTAATTCCAGATCGCGATGGGCAGGGCAGCGACTTTCTCGAGGACGGATTTGCCGTCAATGGGTGCAATGTTCTCCTTGGCATTGCGATCGCTGAGGCTTGCCCACGTGCCGCTGCCCGCGGCGAGGCTCACACCCGCGCTTGCATCGGAATTGCTGGCCAGCCGGTAACCACCGGAGGCGCGAACATTGAACTGGTTGTCTGCCGTGGAAGCAAAGTCCGCGTCGTTGGAGTCCGCCCAGACGAATGCTCCCTGGTGTGCTGCTTTGGCACGGCGACCGGCGGCGAAAGTGTATTCACCCGAAGCGGCGTTGGCCCGGCCACCGGGCACCGTTGCGTAGGCTGCGGAAGCCACGTTCAATTCACCGCCTGCGATGGTGCTTACAAAGCCCGAGGCCTCGTTGGCATTGCCACCACCCACCGTGGCATGAATGGATTCCGCCGAGTTGCCCAGTCCGCCGCCTACCGTGGAGGTGTCCGAAGTGGCGCTGTTATCCAGACCGCCGCCCACCGTGGATTCGGTGCCGGATGCCGTGTTGTTCCGCCCACCAGCAACGGTGCCGTGAACCCCGGTGACGTTGTTGATAAGGCCGCCACCCACGGTGGCGTAGTTTGCATTAATGACGTGGCCGGATCCTCCGCCTATTGCGCCACCCACGCCGGTCACACTGCCACCGCCGCCGGCGACAAAGTTCGGCACCGACCCGGTCGGCACAATTTGAAGGCCAGTCTGGTTGTTCACCTTCAACACAAGCGCCTTGTTGTCCGTGGTGCCGATGAAGTCCGTGCCCGGCGTGGTGCCCGCATTGCCACTCTTGGACCACACATTCGCACTTCGGGCAATTGAAGCATCCAGACGCGCATCGGCCACGGTGCCGGAAGTGATCTTTGATGCGTCAAGATCCGGGAGAAGACCTGCGTCAAATGTGCCTGATGTGATTCTGTCCGCAGATAATTCGGGGATGGTGGAAGCTGGCACCAATCCCGTTAGTGCCGCTGCGTTCAGTGACGTAAGACCCGATCCGTCTGCGCCCTGAGCAACGCCGGCGGCAAGAACCGGTGCCACGGCACCATCGCTGGCAGCCCAGTCAAGCGCCGGGACGGTGGCAAAATGGAGCTGTCCATTATTCCCTTGCGCACCGTGATGGTAGGAAACGGCTGGAACACCGTTCAACAACGTCAAGCCGCTGCGCAAACCATGATCTTTGCTGTCAAAGGAGTTAAGGAACGTCCGGGTCCACGAACCCGATCCATCCGGCTGGGCATTATACCAAATGCCGGCCGCAAACCGCCCGCCTGCAACGGTTCTGGCACTGATGAGGGGACGCCCGTTCCACTCCATCAATGAGGCGTTGACACCCGAACTGGCCCAGACAGTGGAGACATTCCATGCACCGCTCCCATCTGTTGTGGTGGCTGCCGCATACTTTAAGGTGCCTCCATTGTTCTCACTGTAGGCAATGGCGGGCTTTCCACCTATGACAGCCAAACCCGTCCAGTAACCTGCATCGTTCACACTGTCGATGGTCTGTATGGTCCATGCTCCGCTGCCATCCGCCGAGCTGGCACGGGCATATTTTAGGTCGCCACTGGTGGCGTCATAATAGCTCACGGCCGGTCTGCCACCGACAATTGCCATGGAACAATAACGGCCGACGTTCGCAGCCCCTCCGCCATCATCCACAACGTCAATGGCCCATGCTCCCGAACCATCCAGGGCCGATGCGCGTGCAAATTTCAAATGACCTGCGGTGGTGTCGTAATATGCTATGGCCGGCATTCCATCGACCAACTGCATGGAACAATAGGCTCCGACGAGTGACGAATTGTCCACGATGACAGTCGACCAACTATCCAGACCACTCGACGTCGATGAGTAGGCGTAAACCAGAGTGTTACCATCGCCCGTGCATGTCGCAATCGCAGGCTTGCCATCCACAAGAATCATCGATGTGTAAAGCCCTATGGAACCGGTCGCCACGGTGTTGGTGAACCAACTGCCGCGACCGTCCACCTTGTCGGACAAGAGAAATTTCAAACTGTTGCCCGAGCCATAGTAGGCAATTGCAGGCCTGCCTCCCAGATCCAAGACCGAACTGTTGCCCTTCGTGGCGAAGATGAATCCGGACACCTCCAAAGGCACGGCACCGTATCCTGGAAAGGAAGCGTTGAATGAAGCCGTGCCGGCAGTTGCCGGGTTCCATCCCGGGCTTTGAATGGAAACAGTCGGCGTCTGCTGAAAAGACTGCGGATACGCAATCGTCGCGGTCAGGGTGGAACCTGAAACGGCGATTTTGGCCGCGTTCACCGAACCATCAGCCAGCGCATTCGAATCCACACTTCCACCAGCCAGCTTCGCGGTGGAAACCGAGCCATCCGCCAGAGCACCCGACGTGACGCTGTTCACGGCCAGTTGCGCCGCGCCCACCGCACCGTCGGCCAGCATGCTGGATTGAATGGTGCCTGCCGCAATGTTTGCGGGATTGATCGCACCCGTGAGATTTGCGGCCGGGATGCCCGTCAACGCGCTGCCATTACCTGCGAATGCCGAGGCTGTCACCGTGCCGTTCACATCCAGCGCCGTCTGGGGATTGTTCTTGTTGATGCCCACACCACCGCCTGCGCGCACCAGAAACTGGTTGGCAGCAGTCGAGCCGAAGGAAGCTCCAGTGGCGTCCGCCCAGACAAACGCCCCCTCGTGATTTGCGCCCGCACGACGACCGCCAGCAAACCCATAGTTGGCGTTCACCTGATTGTCCTGGCCACCCGCGATGACCGCATACTGTGCCCCGCTGGCAATACTGTTCAGGGAACCCGCCCCCAAAAAGCTGTAGTTGCCCCGGTTGGCATTCTGGATGCCGCCCACCAGCACGCCTGCATTGGAATCAATAAAATTGTCCGCCCCGGCACCCAGAAAGGTGCTCAGCCCCCTGGCTTCGTTGTCGCCGCCCGCCCCCAGGAAAATGTTCGCCCCGCTGCTGATGGTGTTGCCAATACCCGCGCCAATCAAAGACCGGATGGCATTGTTGGAGTTGCTTTGGCCTCCGGCCACACCGCTGTGAGCCCCTGTCACGGATGGATCCAGGCCAAGCGCCAGTGCCCCCACCAGATTGCCCGCCGACAACGAGGTCAACCCGCTGCCATCGCCTGTGAACGTGCCGGTGAACTGGTTGTTGGGATTGGGGAATGTGCGGGCAACGCTCAGCGTGGTGGACAGCTGGCTGTCGGTGAGCTGGCCGATGATGCCGGAGGAATTCACACCGCCCGCAAAGGTCGCATACGGGGTGGAGTTGATGGCCTGCCGGGGCGCAAGCAGCGTGTGGGCATCCTGGGAGCCGTTCGGGCGGACACCAATTTCCAGCCAGCGATCAAAGCCAATGAATGGCGTCCCGCCAAAGTCGAGGGTGACCGTAAAAACACCTCCAGCCACCGTCACAGGCGCGACCTGAATCGCCGCCCCCACGGGATTGCCCGCCGCAAGCGCGTCATGCAGGCGGAAGGTCATGTCATACTCGCCATTGGCCGGTGCGCCGTTGTCCACCAGACGCCCCTGGTAGGTGAACGCGGTGGTTTGGGCGTGGAGACCGACGGCCATGAGCAGACACGTCAGCAGGGTGAGAAGAGCGGTTGGTTTGAAGGGTGGTTTCATGTGCAGATTGGCCTGTTACTGGTTCCTATGAATGTTTCACCGCCGTTGTGACATGCATTTTGACTTTTAATCAGCCCCAATGAAGTCAACATGACAACAAGCTGGAAAATGAGCCGAACTACACTGCTGACAATCCATGGCGACGGCGGCTCGCAGCGCTTTGCGCTGCTGCCGGGCACGTATGTCATTGGTGCGTCAGCCGACTGCGACCTGGTGGTGGATTCTCTCTACATGGCGCCAAGACAGGCGCGGCTCCGCTTCACAGGGCAAAGTTTCTCCCTTGAAGATCTCAGCGGCCGTCCGGACTGCCAGACCGTGGCAGGGCGGACTTTTTCCATTCCCGGCATGGTGCATCTGGGCCCCATCACCCTGGAGATGGGTGAAACAGGCGGCGCAGAAATGCATGACAGCGGAACAGAAGGGACCAGGGTTGTTTCGGACCCTGCGCCCGCACTTCGCGCGATGGAATCCACCGGAGACAGCATCGGCACCTACACGTTGCTGGAGCGTCTGGGCGAGGGCGCCTTTGGCAACGTATGGCGGGCCAGACAGGATTCACCCGTGCGACGGGAAGTGGCGCTGAAGATACTCAAGCCGGGCATGGATTCGATCGAGGTGCTGGCGAGATTCGACCAGGAGCGCCAGGCACTGGCCCGCATGAATCATCCGTGCATCGCGCGGGTGTTTGACGCCGGGGCCACACCGCAGGGCCGTCCCTACTTCGTGATGGAATGGGTGCAGGGGCTTCCCCTGACCCGGCATGCCGCAAGGCACAGGCTCGATCTCAAGGCACGGCTGCGTCTATTCATGCAAATCTGCGAGGCCGTGCAGCACGCGCACCAGAAGGGCGTGGTGCACCGTGACCTCAAACCTTCCAACATCCTGATCGCGGACACCGGCGGCGCAACCGTTCCCAAGGTGATTGATTTCGGCATCGCCAAGGCCGTCAGCGGGGAAAGGCTCACGGACCTCACACTGGTCACGATGCGGGAGCAGTTGATCGGAACGCCAGCCTACATGAGCCCGGAACAGGCCCGGCGCATTCCCGGCGACATCGACACGCGCACGGACATCTACAGCCTCGGGGTCGTCTTGTATGAACTGCTTACCGGCACCACGCCGTTTCGTGACGACGAACTCCTCCAGACCAGCCAGGACGAGGCCTTCAACGTCATCGGCGACCGCATTCCGGAACGCCCATCCACGCGCATTCTCGCCCTGCAACGAAGCGGCAGCATGGCGGCGGGCAGCATACCAGACGGGGCATGGGAACATTCGGGGAATGATCTGGACTGGATCGTCATGCGTTGCCTGGAAAAGGAGCCGGACCGTCGTTATGAATCCGCCGCTGCCCTGGCCGAAGACATCGATGCCTTTCTGGAGCGACGCCCGGTCACCGCGCGTCCACCAAGCCTCGGCTATCTTGCCTGGAGATTTGCCCAGCGAAACAAGGTTGTCGTGCTGGCCGCCGCCGCCATCCTGACCGCGATCGTGGCTGGACTGGCGTTTTCCACGGTCATGTTCCTGCGGGAACGCGACGCCCGCAAACTGGCCGACGCCGAGTCCGAAAAGAGCCGCCAGGTGGCCGCGTTTCTCAAGGACACACTGGGTGCTGTGGATTCCTCGGTGGCGCTGGGACGCGACACCACCTTGATGCGGGACATTCTGGACAAGACCTCGGAGCGCATCGCCATGGAATTGAAGGAGCGTCCGCGCATTTCGGCGGAACTGCGACAGGTGATTGGGAACACCTACACTGACCTGCGCGTGTTCGATCCTGCCATCACCAACCTCGCCGAGGCCGTCCGTCTGCAACGCACTCTCCATCCGGAGGATCATCCGGAACTGGCGGCCTGCATTGTGGACTACGCCTCCGCACTGGAAGTGGCCGGCAAGGTCAAGG
>CAYQCZ010000110.1:0-10225 GCA_964415955.1 uncultured Verrucomicrobiota bacterium
CCCAGAGTGTCACGGCCGGTCTGCCGTGCAACCTGGCCTCGTGAAACCTGCGGATCAATGCCGGCAGCACATGGCTGTTCTCGAGGTCGTAGCTGTCGTTCGTGCCGTAGAGGTTGGTCGGCATGGCGGCGATGAAATCGCAGCCGTGCTGCCGCCTGAACGCCTGACAGAGCTTGATGCCGGCGATCTTGGCGATGGCATACCATTCATTGGTGGGTTCCAGCGGACCGGTGAGCAGGCTGGATTCATGGATTGGTTGCGGGGCGAACTTCGGGTAGATGCAGGAGCTTCCGAGGAACAGCAGTTTCTTCACGCCAAATTCATGGGCGGCGGCGATGACGTTGTTCTGCACTTCGAGGTTGTGCAGGAGAAAATCCGCCGGGAGCGTGTTGTTGGCATGGATGCCACCAACCCTGGCCGCCGCCAGAAAGACATGCTCCGGACGTTCTGCGGCGAAGAAGGCGCGCACCGCCCCGCTGTTCCTCAGTTCCAGTTCACCATGCGTCCGGCCCAGCAGTTGCGAATAGCCCTGCCTCTCAAGCTCGCGCCAGATGGCGCTCCCCGCCAGTCCCCGGTGGCCGGCCACATAAATCTTCGCGTCTCTGGCGATGCCCATGCGCGGACAATAGAGGCGCGGTTTCCCTGCGGGCAAGACCGGCGTGCGAGTCCTGCCCGGTGTGGATGCGCGGCGCTTTCAAATTCCGTGATCTCACCTATGCTGCCTTCATGAACAACGACATGGTGGCGCGCAAGGAACGATGGGCCCGCAAGATGGCCGGCAAGGAAAAGCCGATAGTGCGATCCACCGACCGCCTGCCCCCCGGCCAGCATGAGGTCAAGGACTGGCCGGTGCTGGATCTTGGCTCAAGGCCCGAAGTGCCGCTGGAAAAATGGCAGTTGAAGATCAGCGGCCTGGTGGACAGTCCCATGACGCTGAACTGGTCGCAGTTCATGGCGCTGCCGCAGTTCACCGACACCAGCGACTTTCATTGTGTCACCACCTGGAGCCAGTTTGACCTGACCCTGACCGGCGTGGCGTTTTTCACCGTCGCGGAGCTGGTGAAACCCAGGAGCACGGCGTCTGCGTTGTATCTGAAATCCTACGACGGCTACACGACCAACGTGGCGCTGGATGCGTGCATGGACGATGACGTGATGATCGCCCATGCGTGGAACGGCAGGCCGCTGCCGGTGGAGCACGGCGGCCCGGCGCGTCTGATCGTGCCCAAGCTTTATGCGTGGAAGGGTGCGAAATGGCTGAAGGAAATCATCTTCATGGACAGGCACCTGCCGGGTTTCTGGGAACTGCGCGGCTACTCGGACACCGCCGATCCATGGAGGGATGATCGTTTCCGGTGAACTGCCGGGGGCGGGCTTCAGTATTTCCCGCGATACAGGTAGATCAACGCCTTCACCCCGAGTTCGAGGAAGGGGAACGGCTTTCCGATCAGGTCCGCCACACCTCCGATGAGGATGGTCTGGGCGCGGGTGTTGAAGTCGCTCAACGATGTCACAAAGATGACCGGGGTCTCGGTGTGCAGCGGCATCGTGCGCATTTGCTTGCAAAGGTCCAGGCCGCTCATGATGGGCATGTCCACATCGAGGATCACTAGGTCGAAGCGGTTTTCGGACAGCACGCCGAGGGCGGCCTGGGGATCTTCCACGCTCATCGCGTTGAGCCCCACCTTGTTGAGCGCGTGGTTGACGGCCTTGCGGGAAATCAGGTCGTCATCCACCACCAGAATCCTCGGCTCTCGCTCGTTCTGGTCGGGGACATTCTGGAGCTTTTGAATGATTGTGCCGATGCGGTCGATGGCCTGTGCCACGGTGCGCTTGCTGGAGGGGTTTTCGGAGCCGGTTTTTTCGCCGAATTCGCGCAGCAGCGCCTCGAGCGCCGAGGCCAGTCTTCCCAGATGGGCGAAGCCCACGACGCCGGCGTTGTTGGCGACCGACCGGACTTTCCGGCGCAGTTCACCGTAGGCCATGAGCAGGGCCTCGGGTGTGGCGGCCTTCACCGTGCTGTGATGCAGAGCCCTCAGGGAGGATATCTCCCGCTGGCTTGTCTCCAGAAATGTCTTCCTCAACTCGGCCTGGAAAAGCAGGTCGTCTTCTTCGGGCGGCTTGGGAGCCGGCGTCACCGGGGTGCCGGACGGTGTGGAAGCCGGCGGCATGGGGATGACCACGGGGGCGCTGGCCAGATGCTGGTTGACGATCTCCAGCATGACGTTGGGCGTGCACTGGGACTTGGTCAGAACCTTGGTGGCGCCGGCCTCCCAGGCATGCTTCACGAGATCGGTGACGTAGCCGTTGGTGAGGACGATCACCGGCAGTTTCTGGAATTCCTGATGGTTGCGAATCCACCGGATCACATCAATGCCGTTGACCTTTGGCAAACTGAGGTCGAGCTGCACCAGGTCGGGCTTGAACTGGGCGATGCGCTGGATGCCAGCCTCTCCATCCACGGCCAGTTCCGTCTGGTAACCCGCGCCCTGGAGGCGGTTCGAGTAAACGCCTCCGATGAACTTGTCGTCCTCAATGATGAGAATTCGCTTCATACGCCCGTTTCCCGCCCCGCCGGCCAACCTTCCATGAATTCGCAGGCCCTCGCAAACTCGAATTCAGCGGAGGCCGACAGTCTTTCCGCCTGGCCGAGGTCCCCGCGCGCCGCCTGCTGCTCCAGTTCTCCAAGAAGGGCGGCCACGCGGTGAACCCCGCATTGCGCACTGGCTCCACAACAGGCATGGGCGAGCCGGCGTGTTTCCGAAGCATGACCCTCCTTCACCGCCCGTTTCAAATCATCCATGTAAACCCTGGCCTGCGTGGCATAGGCGGCGAACAACTCCCGGATTTCGGAGCGGTCGCCATCGCAAAAATCCTCCAGCCGGCTGACATCCACCGGTGGCTTCCCGGGCTGGACCGCGTTGTCTGTGACCGGTTCCGTGCGGTTGCTGCCGACCGGAGACGGCGGGGCTTGAAACCGCCGCACCAGTGACTCAAGCATTTCGAGCCTCACCGGTTTCGTCACAAAATCGTCCATGCCCGCCAGACGGCAACGCTCCCTCTCCTCGGGCATGGCGTTGGCTGTCATGGCCACGATGGCGCACGGGGGGCGAGCCTCTTCGGCTTCGATCTTTCGTATGGCGGAGGTTGCGGCGCATCCGTCCATCCCCGGCATTTGCGAGTCCATCAATATCAGATTGTATGGGTGGCGGCGTGCGGCTTCCACCGCGCTGGCGCCGTCAGGCGCGGTGTCCGGCTTGACGCCGATTTTTTCGAGCATCCGGGTCGCAATGCGCAGGTTGATTGGATTGTCATCCACCGCGAGGATGCGCATCTCCGTCACGCCCCGGCCCTTGACGGCGGGCTGGTCTTCAACCGACGGACCCTGAAGCGCCTGCGCCAGCGCGGCGAACAAGGCCTTTGGCAGGACGGGTTTTTCCACCCATGCATGAAACTCCTGCCTGAGTGCGTCGTTGCCGTGTCTGGTCACGCCCAGACCAATCACGCGCGCAGGTGTCTGTCCCGCGCCGACACCTTTGATGGAGGCGGCAAGCCCGCGGGCGTTGTCTCCTCGCGCATCAACCTCGACCACCCAGAAGTCAGGACGGAGGGTGTCCTGCTGAAGCATCGTGTCGGGCGTGGCGGAAGCAACGGCGCATGTCCTCATGCCTGCCGCCAGCAGTGTCTGTTCGATCGACGCACGAAGCGCGGCGCTGCGTGTGATCAGCACGAACCGTTTGCCGTCCAGCACCCTGGCGGACTCGAAACGATGCGGCTTCGGGTCCGGACACGGCAGCGGGATTTCAAAGAAAAACATCGAGCCTTCGCCGGGCCTGCTCTGCACGTTCAATTCCCCTCCCATCTCCCGCACCACGCCGCGCGAGAGCGTCAGCCCAAGCCCCATGCCGCCCTGCCGCCGCGTGTCGGATTCGTCCACCTGTGTGAAGAGCTGGAAAACCTGCTCAAGCTGCCCGGTGTCCATGCCGCATCCCGTGTCAATGACGTCGAAACGCAGTTTCCACGCGGGAGATGATGCCGGTGGTCCCTGGGGGTCCGGCTGGATGGCATGCCCCTGCACCCGGACGGTGACCTCTCCGCATTCGGTGAATTTCACGGCGTTGTCCACCAGCCGGAAAATGACCTGCCGCAGTCGTTCCGAGTCGCCGATGAACGTGTCCGGCAGCGATGGTCCGATGTCACAGATCAGTTCCAATCCCTTGCGCAGCGCCTGCGGTCCGTGGCTGGTCAGGACGGAGGCGATGCCCTCGCGGAGCGGGAAGGGGGCGGTGTTGAGCTTGAAATCACCCTTCTCAATGCGGGCGAAGTCCAGGACATCCGTCACCTTGGCCAGCAGGGATTCCCCGCTTTGCTGGATGGTCTCGGCGAGTTCACGCTGGGCGGCGGTGATGTCCGAGGCAAGCAACAGTCCGCTGCTGGCGATCACGCCGTTGAGGGGCGTGCGGAATTCGTGGCTGATGTTGGCCAGGAACTGGTTCTTGGTGCGCGTGCCGGCCTCGGCCAGCTTGAGGGCGCGCTCCAGTTCCGCATTGGTGCGGCGCAGTTCCTGTTGCAGTTTCCACTGGCGCAGGATGGCCCTCACCCGGGCGCGCAGTTCGGCGACCTCGACCGGCTTGGTGATGTAATCACTGGCGCCCGCCTCGAGGCCGCCCACCTTGTCACTGGTGGAGGCCCAGCCGGTGAGCACGATCACCGGCATGATCTCCAGACGCCCTTCGGTTCTCAGGCGGTGAAGCAGTTCGATCCCGTCGAGATCAGGCAGGCCGAGGTCAAGGAGCAGCAGGTCAAACTGTCCGCCGGCGAGAAGTTCAAGCGCGTCGGTGGCATCAAAGGCGCTGGTGAGACCGGCATGATCCAGTGCGAGCGCGTCGCGCACCGTGTTGTGAAGCGCTGCATCGTCGTCCACCAGCAGGACATGGAACTTGGAATTCATGAGTCAGCGCTGCATGAAGCCTGCCTGCGTGGTGCTGCGGGCCGCGGGGAGACGTTCGCAGATGACCGGCGGGATTCTGTCCGGCCGGGCATCACTCGCCGGTCGTGAATTTCAGGATGCGACGCACTTCCGTGAGAATGCCTGGAAGCGGCAGTGTCTTGGACACGTAGCCCGAGGCCTGCTTCTTCAACGCCTCCCCCATCAGTTCGTCGTCGTAACCCATGCCGGTCATCATCAGGACGGGCAGGTCGGGCTGGGCTTCACGCAGGCGCACCAAAAGGTCCAGTCCGTCGTCGCCACCGATGTCGATGTCGCAGAGCACCAGGTCGGGGCGATTCTCGGACACCGTGGAAAGGGCCGTGGCCGAGTCGGCGGCAACGGTCACACCGTAGCCGTTCTTTTCCAGATACATCGCCAGCATCTCGCGCACCGGCGCCTCGTCGTCCACGACCAGTATCTGCTGCTTCATAGATGGGCGCAGGCTAGCAGCATGAACGACCAAAGCAAGAATTCCGAACGATCAAGGCGGGTTCTCAAACGCCGTCTCCCCCCTCCACCGGTCCGGGCGTGCCGGCCGGGCAGGCGGCAGGCAGGGGCAGTTCAATGGTGATGCGCGTGCCGGCACCCGGGCTGGAACGGATGAAAAACCGTCCGCCATGGGCACGTGTGACCATGTAGGCCTTGGTCAGGCCGAAGCCTCCACCCTTGGTGGGGCGGGCGCGTGCGTTGGTGGCGCGGTATCCGAAATCGACCACCTTTTCGATCTCATCCTCGGGGATGCCCATGCCGTTGTCCTCGACGACAAGCCGCAGCAAGCCGCCCTGCTCCCTCAAGCCCGCCGTGATCACGCCTCCCGGGGCCGTATATTTCCTGGCGTTGGCTATCAGGTCGCGGAACACGTCCTGCACCTCGGGGGGCATGTTGATGTATTCACCATCGGGGCTTTCGATGCGCAGGCTCACCACATAATCCCGCTGCTCCTGGCCGGCGATGTTGTAGATGATCCGGTATCGGCCCTTGCTGTTGAGTTCCACGGCGGTGAAGAACTTCCTGAAATTTGATTCCAGGGTGGCGATGCGATGCCGCACCCACTGGCCCGCAAGCTGTTTCCGGGCGGTGAATTCGCTCAGGCGCACGCTGAGCACCGTCAACACGGAGCGGATGTTGGCGATCGATTCCCTGGCGGCGGCGGAAGCGACCTTGTCGGGCAGTTTCACCGTCCAGACATCCAGGCTGGCATCCAGCATGCGCTCCAGTCTGCGGATGCGATCAAGCCACTGGTCATCCGCACCGGTGGTTTCCATCGCCAGTTTCAGCGACTCCGCCAGACCGATCATGGCCTCCGCTCCTTCGGTGTCCTCCAGTTCGATGCCCAGCAGTTCCAGCTCACCGATCAACACGTTGAGCACGTTGAGGAACGAATGCATGTCCAGCAGGCAGCCCTGGCTGTCATCCAGTTGAACATTCCTTTTGATCTCGATATCCATGGGTTCAATACGTCCGGGCTTGGATCAGGACGCCGCACCCGGCTGCCCGTCATCCCTCTTTTTTGAAAGCAGGCGCTGGGCCTGGGCCACGATGGCCTGAAGCGGTTCGGTCTTCTGCAAATAGGCGGCGATCCGTCCCTGTGTCATGGCCTCCGCCACATCCTCGTCGAACAGGATTCCTGTGAGCAGGATGACCGGCACCTCCGGCAGCATCTGCTTGAGGCTGTCCACCACCTGCAATCCATCCCCCTCGGCCAGCTGGAGGTCGGTGATGATGAGGTCGGGCTTCTTGTCGGCAACCGCACGCCGCGCGTCCCGTTCCGTGCCCGCGCCTGCGGAACTCAAACCATGCGCCTCAAATGCAAGGGACAAGAGATCCCGTATCTGCGGTTCGTCGTCGATGATGAGAATGTGCGGCTTCATGACCTTTTCATGGGCGGGCGGAGATGGGGTCGGATGAATCCGCCTGCAGGCGTATGGCAACCGCTCCTCCCACCACATGGTCGCGATCGCGCAGGGGGAACATCCTCAGGCTGCCGCGCAGCTCCCGTCCATCCGGACGGGTGATGATCACCGGCGTGTCCGCCATCTCATGCCCCAGCTTGAGCGCGGCACCGATGCGTCCGGCCAGATCCTCCGGCCTGCCGCCGGTTTCTGCAGGTCTGATGAAACGGGAAAGGGGCTGGCCGGCCAGTTCGTTGAAGTCCATGCCGAGATGGCGTGCCGTGGCCGGCGTGGAACGTGTGATTTTCAGCATCTTTGTGGTTACAAGGATGATGTCATCCACGGCGTGGATGATGAGATTGTTGTAGCGCGCCTGATGCTCCATGGCCTGGGCCTGCCATTGTCTTTCCAGATTTTCGTAGGTCAGTTTGCGGTTGGCCTCGGTCAGCTCGCTTGTGCGTTCGGCCACCCGGGCCTCAAGCGTTTCATTGGCTTTGTGCAGGGCCTGGGCCGCCAGGCGCCGGGCGCGCAGGTCATCCCGCACCAGCCAGCCCGTGAAGGCGAGGACCATGGCGTTGAGCACCAGCCCGCTGATGACCGTCCATCGCGTGGCTTGAGCCCGGAGGTAGGCCTCGGTGTCCCTGTCCTTGACCTTCTGCTCCTGGGTCTGCCGCAACTGGCCCGCCTGACGCCTGAGTTCGGCGAGGCTGGTGTCCGAGCCCGTCGTCTGCATGAGCCTGCTCCTGGCCTGGGCGTCACCGCCCGCCGCCACCTGGGCGGCCTGCCGGGCGAATTCGACACGGTTGGACACCAGCAGTTCGATGCCGGCCAGGCTGCGGCTGTCCGCCGGATCGCTGCGCGCCAGCGCCTTTGCGATGGCCAGGCTTTCGAGGGCTTCGGAATACAAGACACGGGCGTCGGCCAGCGCCCGTTCCTGGCTGGTGAGCAGGTAGTCCCGCATCGCGGTTTCGCCCGCGAACAGGGAGGACTGGAGATTCTCAACCTCCACAATCAGCGCGTGGGTGTGGTTGACCCAGTCGCTGCTCTCGGCGGCAAGGCGCACGTTGCGCCAGGCGACGACCGACACGCCAGCCAGAAGCAGCACCACCACGGCGAAGGCGGCGGCCAGCCGCTTTTCAATGCGTTCCATGGAGATCGTTGCCATTAAAAATCCACCCTGATCCCTTCTTGGCGCTTCCCGAAAGGCGGGTCGCTGGACTCCGGTTCTGTCTTCACCACGGTGGCGACGGCCTGGATCTGGCCGCGTCCCGTGTAAACGTATTCCGATGCCGTGGTCCAGTTGGCCTTCAGGGATTTTGCCACCTTCGCCGCCACGCTGCGCAGGCTGGCCTCGCTTTTGGGCAGGTTCATGAAGTAAAGGCGGTTGTTGTAGTCCAGATACACCTTGTCATTGATGACATAGCAGACCATGTGGGCCAGGCCGGGCATGCGCACGCCCACAAGCCTCGTGTCGTAGCCATGGGGGTTCAACGCAAGGTCCGCCACCACCGCGAAATCATCACAGTCCCCGGAGCGTGTCAGCAGAAACTCGTTCGGTTCCTGCAGACGCCCATGGAACTTGAAGTCAAAATCCTTGAACAGCCCCATGAATTTCTTCGGCGTGAGGTCGGGCATGGCATGCAGATCCTTCAGATCCATGCCTGACACGGGCAGCGCCAGAAGAAGCACGGTCATCCATGCCGGAAGCGGGATCAGCCGGCATCCGTCTGTCGTGCAAAGGCTGCGGCTGCGGCTCATGACGTGGAGGTGGTGCGTTCTTCAGGATGCAGCTCGTCCCGGACGGCGGTCAGCAGATCCTGCACGGAATAGGGCTTGTGAAGCATGTGGCGGACGCCCAGTGCCTGGATTTCCTCCGTGCGGTCCTTCTGCCCGGGAGAACTCGAGGCGCCCGAGGAGGCGATCACCGGAAGCCCCGGCTTGAGCCGGTGCAGGGCGCGGATCAGCTGGATGCCGTCCATGTAGGGCATGAGAATGTCCGTGATGACGAGCTGGATCTCGTCGATGCGCCGGCTGGTCTCTGTGATGGCCATGGTGCCGTCCGACGCGGTGATGACCTTGTATCCGTTGCGTTCGAGGATGGTGTGGGTGATTTTCAGGATCGCCTCCTCGTCATCCACCACCAGCACGCATTCGCCGTTGCCGCCCGGCAACTTCCCGCCGGCCTGCTCCGCCGCGGCGTCTGGCACCAGTTCTTCCGGTGCGGCGGGGAGATACACGTCGAAGGTGGTGCCCCTTCCCAACTGGCTTTCCACCGTGATGAAACCGCCATGGCTGCGGATGATGCCCAGCGCGGTGGCCAGACCGAGGCCCGTCCCATGGCCCACCTCCTTCGTGGTGAAGAAGGGCTCAAAAATGCGGTCGATGATGTCCGCCGGGATGCCCATGCCCGTGTCCCTGACCTGGATGACCGTGTGGGGGCCGACGACGGCTCCGGGGTGGGCATGGGCAAGGAGGTCGTCCACCTCCTGGTTCCGGGCGCTGTAGAGGATTTCGCCGCCGTCGGTCATGGCATCGCGGGCGTTGACGCTCAGATTGAGCAACACCTGATGGATTTGGGTGGGGTCGCCCACCACGGCGTGCAGTTCGTTGGGGATGTTGGAGCGGATCTGGATGTTGGGAGGGAACGTCTGCCGGGCCATGCGGACCATTTCCTTGATCACATGTTTGGGCTGGATGGCCACACGCTCGCCTTCGATGCCCCGCGCGAAGGTGAGCACCTGCTTCACGATTTCCGCGCCACGGCGGGCGCTGGAAACGATGCTTTCCACCTGCAGCAGGCTGCGCTCATCCAGCGGCTGCATCTTCAACAGCTCCGCCCCCATGAGAATGGGTGCCAGCACATTGTTCAGGTCATGCGCGATGCCGCCGGCCAGCAGGCCGATGCCCTCCACGCGCTGGGCGCGCCGCAGCTGTTTCTCGAGGTTTTTTTTGTCGGTGATGTCCTGTTTGATGGCGATGAAATAGGCGATACCGCCCTTTTCATCCCGCACCGGGGCGATGGTCATCTCTTCCTCGTAAAATGAACCGTCCTTGCGGCGGTTGATCAGTTCCCCATGCCAGATTTCACCCGACAGCACCGTGTTCCAAAACTTGCGGTAGAAAGCCTCGTCGTGCTTGCCGGATTTGAGCATGCGGCTGTTTTTCCCGAGGGCCTCGTCCCTGGCATAACCCGTGGTCGCCGTGAAGGCCTTGTTCACCCAGAGGATGTTGCCGTCCCTGTCTGTGATGACGATCGCGTTGGCGGCGGCGTCGAGCGCGGCGCGCTGGAGGCGGAGCTGGGACTCAGCCCGCGCCCTTTCCATGATTTCGGTTTCCAGCTTCC
>CAYQCZ010000111.1:0-10173 GCA_964415955.1 uncultured Verrucomicrobiota bacterium
TTCATCCTGCTCATCTTCTTCATCGTCACCACGGTGTTCGTGGAGGAGACGGGTGTGGAGGTGGACAAACCGCAAGCCGCCTCGGCCCAGCAACTGGAGAAGAACAGCATCCTTATTGCCATCACGTCGAAGAACCAGATCGTCTATGGCGGTCGGGAGATCGGCATTGCGGGCGTGCGTCCGCTGGTGAGCCGATTGACCACGCGGGACGACATGCCGGTCATCATCCAGGCAGATGGAGCTTCCCAGGCCGGCATGCTGGTTCGGGTGATCGATGAGTGCAAACTGGGCGGGGCCAAGAACGTCAGCCTCGCTTCCGCCAAGTCCAAGTCCTAGTCGTAATTTTTCATGCGTAAAGTCTACACACCGCCGCCGGTATCCGGTGGCCGCTTCTGGCCGATAGCCGGGGCGGTGGGGCTTTCCTTTGTCCTGTTTCTGCTGCTGCCCTTCACCACGATGATCTCTGGTAAACGGGCGGATAAGGTGGAGCTGACCAAGGTCGGTGCCGTGGATGCACCGCCGCCGGATAATCAGCCCCCGCCGGAGCCGCCTCCGCCGCCAGAGAAGGAAGAAGAACCGCCCCCGCCGGAACTGGCGCCTGCAGAAGCGCAGCCCATGAGCATCGACCAGTTGACTGCGGATGTCGCCGTGGGTGGTGGTGGATTTCTCGCCGGCATGCTGATGTCCAATGCGGACAATCCGCAGGAAGCCATGAAGGAGATGATCTTCAGCATGGAAGATCTCGACCAGAAGCCCGTGGCCATCGCCCAGATCTCGCCCTTGCATCCACGTGACCTGCTCAAGGCCAAGGTGGAAGGCCAGGTGGTCCTGCTCTTCGTGGTAGATGAGCAGGGCCGCGTGGAAGATCCCCGCGTGGAGAATTCCTCCCGCCCTGAATTTGAAAGGCCGGCGCTCGATGCCGTGCGCAAATGGAAGTTCAAGCCCGGCACCAAGGAAGGTGCGCCGGTGAAAACCTATATCCGTCAGCCGATCCGCTTCTCCATCGCGACGTCCTGACACGAAAACTATTTGTAACATGAAACGGATCGAAATGAACTGGTTGTTGGCCTTGCTGCTCCTCGCGGGCTTGGTGACGGAAGCGGGTGCGGCGCGCAAGTCCAAGGAACAAAAAGAAGCGGTCACGACTCCGGTGACCAACAGCATCGCAACCATCCCCTCGATGAAGTTCGAAGAGCAGCCAGTGGATCCGAACAATCCGCTGGCCGGTGCGTTCAAGGATCCGGTGTTCGTGAAGAGCTTCCTTGGCGGTTACGGGGTGAAGGCGGATGTGGAGCCGAAGTTCGACCAGTCCAAGACGAACGAGGTGAATTTCTATCGCGAGCTTTCCGGGGTGATGGGCCAGGACCTCGGCAAGGCTGCCTACATGATCTCCACGAACCTCACGGAAGAATCCAATCCCATCTTCGATTACACGCTCGGCACCATCATGCTGCAAAATGGTGAGACGACAAATGCCATCCCGCATCTGGAAAAGGCGATCGAGAAATTCCCCTCCTTCTTGCGCGCCTGGAAGAATCTCGGCATGGCGCAAGTGCGGTCGGGTAATTTCAGTGAAGCCATCAAGCCGTTTACCAAAGCGGTGGAACTCGGTGGCGTAGATGGCCAGCTGTACGGTCTGTTGGGTTACTGCTACATGAATGAAGAGCGTTATCTGCCGGCTGAGGGTGCTTACCGCAACGCCATGATCTTCATGCCGGAGCACAAGGATTGGAAGATGGGTCTCATCAAGAGCCTGATCGGCCAGAGCAAGTTCACCGAGGCCAGCCGCATGGTGGCCGAGATGCTCGCGAAGGATCCGAATGATGTGAGCCTCTGGTCGCTCCAGGCCAGCATCTTCACCCAGCAGGAAGACTTTGCCAGCGCCGCGGTGAACTACGAGATCCTGCGCAAGTTCGGCAAGATCGATTTCCGCCAGCTCATGGTCCTCGGTGACATCTACATGAGTCAGGATGCGAAAGACCTCGCGCTTGAGGTTTATCTCCAGGGCGTAGATCAGGAAGAGCCCGGCAAAGCGGAACGCACGGTGCGTGCGGCGACCATTCTCGCGAGCCGCGGTGCCTTCGATGAAGCGGAGAATCTGGAGAAGAAGATCCGCTCAATCCATGGCGATAAACTTTCTTCCGAAGACGATCTGAAATTGTTGAAAGTCGTTTCCAAGGCTTCATTCGCGAAGGGGGATGCGGACAAGGCTGTCGAGGTGCTCGAGAAGGTCATCGAGAAAGACCCGCTGGATGGCGAGGCGCTCCTGATGGTGGGCGATCATTATCTGAAGAACCAGGAATTTGAGAAGGCCGACTTCCGTTTCGACCTCGCCGGCCGCATCAACGGATTTGAGGCTGATGCCTTCGTCAAGAAGGCCCAGGTCAAGGTCAAGCAGCAGAAATACACGCAGGCAGTGGATGAGTTGCGCAAAGCGCAGAAGCTCAAGCCGCGTGACAGTGTGCAGCGATATCTGGAAGCCGTGGAGCGCATGCTCCGCCAGTCCAGCGGCGCTTAATGCGGCAATCAGGACACTGACCGTGGAACACCCAAACTCGTGAACATCAACGCCTTTTTTGTGTCTGGCGGCGGCCTGCAACGCTTTTTTCTGGCTTTGTTGCTGGTGCTTTTCCCGCTGGCACTGACCGCGCAGGATGCCGATACCGGAGCCATCGCTGGTCGCGTCGTGGATACGTGGCAGGGCAGTCCGCTGGGTGGCGTGACCGTGCTGGTGCGCGGCACCACCTTGGGCACCACCACGGATGCCGCGGGGAATTACGCGGTTGCCAATGTGCCTCCCGGCACCTACGCCGTGGTCTTCACACGATCTGGTTATTCGAAGGCGACGATGGGCAATGTGCGCGTGGTCGCCGGGCAGCGGACGCCGGCGGATTATGCGTTGAAGCCGGAGTTCTACGAGATGGAGGCGTTTGAAGCGGTGGCGGAGCCGGTGTTGGATCAAGGAACCAACCTACTGCTGGATCGGCAGAGAGCAACTGTGAGCGTCGAAGCATTGGGCAGTGATCAAATATCCCGGCTCGGCGCGGGGGATGCCGCGGAAGCGGTTTCCAAAGTCACGGGGGTGACGATCAAGGATGGCAAGTTCGCCGTTATCCGCGGGTTGAGCGACCGTTACACCGCCGCCTCATTGAACGGAGCGGAGATTCCTTCCGCAGACCCAGAACGGCAGGTGGCCCAGTTGGATTTGTTTCCTGCCGAAATGATCGAACGTGTGGAAGTGAGAAAGACCTACACCCCCGATCTCCCGGGGGGATTCACTGGCGGGTCGGTGAACATCGTTACTAAATCATTTCCCGAGAAGTTCACTTTCAGTCTTTCGGCAGGTGCGTCTTACAATTCGCAATCCAATCTGAAGGATGATTTTGCCGGCACGCAGGGGGGCAAGCTGGATTGGTTGGGCATGGATGACGGGACGCGTGAATTGCCCGAGGCTTTTGTCAATACGCCCATCAATTTTTTGCGCTTCCTGCATAATCCGGGCATCAACTTCCCGCCGCCGGTGGGTCCGGGGGTGGGCACCGGTCCCATCCGTTTGAATCAGATTTACTCTGGATTAGGTGATTTCAACTTTGGTCCTACCAGACAATCTTCGTCGCTCAACAACAATTTTGCGTTCTCCGTGGGTGACAAATTCAAGCTCTGGGACCGGGATGCTGGTTTCTTTGGCGGCGTCAACTATGACCGGAAGTTTTCCATGTTTGAGGATGGCGTGGTCAAACGGCTTGATTTTCCCGGCGTGGATCTGGATTATCGCCAGACCAAGGGCGTGCAGGAAGCGATCTGGGGGGCGAACTACACCATGGGCATCAAACCCAGTGAGAATCATGAGCTGGGATTCAATTTCTCGCAAAGCCAGAGTGGTGAGGATGAAGCCACTGAGATGCGCGGCATCAACAATGATGCCGGTGGTCAGGCGGTAGAAGCCAGCGTGCACTATACGGAGCGGCGGTTGCAGAACTTCCAGCTCTTTGGGCGGCATGAGTTCCCGGAACTCAATGATCTGAAATTTGACTGGACGGCTTCGATGACGCTCGCGGGCCAGGATGAACCGGATCACCGGTTCTATAGCGCGGTGGATCCGGGGCTGGGTACCGGCTACCAGTTCCGCAACTCATTTTCCCCGGCCAATCCCACCCGGCTCTGGCGAGAGATATCAGAGAACAATTCCAACTACAAACTGGACTGGGATCTGCCGATCCGCTCCGGAGATGAGTGGGAAGGCATATTTTCATTCGGCTTCTATTCCTCGGATTCCGAGCGGACCTACCGCGAGAACGGCATGGCGTTCATCACTACCCCGGACCAGACCGGTGGGGCGCAGGTGGACCCCACGGGCTCGCGACTTTCTGACGTGGTGCCGCTGGTCCGCTACAACGGGACGCGGGAAATCCGGGCTGGCTACGGTATGATTGAGGCTCCCCTCACCCCCAAGTTGAAGCTTAACGGCGGCATCCGCATGGAGCGCACCATGATCCAGATCGCGGCGAAAGAATTGCAAAACAGCATCACGTTTCCGGCCACGGACATCAACCAGATGGACATGTTGCCGGCGGCGGGACTGACTTACAATCCGACGGAGAAGATAAAGATCAGCCTGAACTGGTCACAAACCATCGCCCGGCCTACCTATCGCGAACTTTCCCCGGTGGACATCCCAGAGTTCAGCGGTGGTGAATCCATCCGCGGCAATCCCGGACTGAAGCTGACTTCGGCGGAGAACTATGATCTACGCGTGGAATGGTTCCCGCAACCCGGGGAGATATTTTCCGCAGGCGTCTTTTACAAGGAACTGCTCAACCCGATTGAAAAGAAGCAATTCAATCTGGGGAACCAGTTCCGGTTTGAGAACAGCGAACAGGCGTTGGTCTATGGGGCTGAGCTGGAAGGCCGGAAGAATCTTGGGGCCATCAGCAGTGTGCTAAGCAACTACACGTTCAGCGCAAACTTTGCCTACATCATCTCCCAGGTGGAAGAAGCTCCCGACATCCTTACCACCAAGGGGGTTTATGCCCAGGAAACGCGCTCCATGTTCGATCAGTCGCCCTACATCGTGAATGCCAACTTGTCCTATTCCAACGTGCGTCTGGGCCTGGAATGGGACCTGATCTTCAATGTTTCCGGACGGCGTCTTGACTCGGTGAACGCGCTTGGGCCTGACATCTATGAGGACAGCTTCGCCTCGCTCGATTTCGCCATCGCCAAGAAGTTCGGGCGCGACCATCGCTGGAAGATCAAGCTTTCCGCCAAGAATCTGCTTAACCCCTTGGTGTCACGCAGTTACGACGAAGAGACTTTCGATGCCGATCCGGCCCGGGTTTCCACGGACAACATCTACGATTCCCATCGCAAAGGCCGCGAATTCGGCATCAGTTTGTCCTATAAATTCTAGGATTTGCGGGACTTCCTGCGGCTTCGATTGTCACCCGTTCTTAACAATTCCGTCGCTTGTCTGTCGCACGTCTCTGTTTTGATTGAAGGGTCAAATCGGCATCTGTCGAAAAAGAAAACACAACGTTAATAAGCATGAAAATAAAATCCTCACTCTTTGGTGTGTGCGCAGGCGCCGCCGTGATGTTGAGTGGTGGGTTGGCCAACGCAGCCGTTGTCAACATCACCTCTGCGGACATCAATGGCATCGCGCGCTGGTATAACACCAACACGTATGTCCTGGACGGTTTCGTCTATGTGGAAGAAGGCGAAGAGCTGCACATCGAGCCGGGCACGGTCATCAAGGCCAAGTCGGACACGGGTGCCAACTCGACCGGCCTGTTCATCACCCGCGGCGGCAAGATTTTCGCCGAGGGCACGGCGGAAGCGCCCATCATCTTCACGTCGGTGGAAGACAACACGGTGGGGGCGACGGGCCTGCATTTTGCGGAGAAGAGCCTGGACCCGGCGACGGAGTCGGGCAAGTGGGGCGGCATCAGCATCTTCGGCAAAGGCCTGCTGAACAGCGCGGCGGACACGACGGGCAACGGTGCATCGCCCCGTTACGACGTGTATGAAGGGCAGCCGGACACCGTCTTCAACGGCAAGAACGTGTTCCGGTTTGGTGGCAACGACAATGCGGACAACTCGGGTGTGCTGCGGTATGTTTCCATCCGTTACTCGGGCGTGCAACTGGCGGCGGACAAGGAGCTCAACGGCCTGACGCTGGGCGCGGTGGGCAGCGGGACGACGATCGAGTTCGTGGAAGTTTACGGCGGCACCGACGACGGTTTCGAATGGTGGGGCGGCGCGGTGAACGGCAAGTATCTGGTGGCCTCCTACATCCAGGACGACATGTTCGACGCGGACCAGGGCTACATCGGCAAGAACCAGTTCGTGTTCGGCATGGCCTTTGCGGGCACGGACAAGGGCATGGAGCTGGACGGCGAAGTGGGGACGATCACGCAGCGGACGCCGCTGGCGCAGTATTCGTTCTACAACATGACGCTGATCGGCAGCGGGGTGGCGCTGAACATCCGGGATCATGCGATGCCGCGGATCCACAACTCGGTGCTGACGGGCTTCGCCCTGGGCATCGACTGGGAGGCGGACAACCAGAACGCGCACAACGCGGGCGAGGTGCAGATCTCGCACAACATCTTCGCCGGCACGACGGGCACGGCGGACACGAGCATCACGGGTGGTGATGTTTACTTCACGGACAGCCTCCGGACGAACCTGACGGTGAGCGCGCAGTTGGTGAGCACGAACGGCGTGCTTGACCCGCGCCCGGCAGCGGGCAGCCCGGCGCTGACGCTGTCCAACGTGAAGACGGTTCCGGCCGACGGCTTCTACACCCCGGTTACCTATCTCGGGGCTTTCAACGGCAAGGAACTGTGGACCGGTTGGTCTGCTTTGGCCCAGCGGGGTCATATCCAGCGCTACGGTTTGGGTGGCACGGTCAACATCACCTCTGCGGACATCAATGGCATCGCGCGCTGGTATAACACCAACACGTATGTCCTGGACGGTTTCGTCTATGTGGAAGAAGGCGAAGAGCTGCACATCGAGCCGGGCACGGTCATCAAGGCCAAGTCGGACACGGGTGCCAACTCGACCGGCCTGTTCATCACCCGCGGCGGCAAGATTTTCGCCGAGGGCACGGCGGAAGCGCCCATCATCTTCACGTCGGTGGAAGACAACACGGTGGGGGCGACGGGCCTGCATTTTGCGGAGAAGAGCCTGGACCCGGCGACGGAGTCGGGCAAGTGGGGCGGCATCAGCATCTTCGGCAAAGGCCTGCTGAACAGCGCGGCGGACACGACGGGCAACGGTGCATCGCCCCGTTACGACGTGTATGAAGGGCAGCCGGACACCGTCTTCAACGGCAAGAACGTGTTCCGGTTTGGTGGCAACGACAATGCGGACAACTCGGGTGTGCTGCGGTATGTTTCCATCCGTTACTCGGGCGTGCAACTGGCGGCGGACAAGGAGCTCAACGGCCTGACGCTGGGCGCGGTGGGCAGCGGGACGACGATCGAGTTCGTGGAAGTTTACGGCGGCACCGACGACGGTTTCGAATGGTGGGGCGGCGCGGTGAACGGCAAGTATCTGGTGGCCTCCTACATCCAGGACGACATGTTCGACGCGGACCAGGGCTACATCGGCAAGAACCAGTTCGTGTTCGGCATGGCCTTTGCGGGCACGGACAAGGGCATGGAGCTGGACGGCGAAGTGGGGACGATCACGCAGCGGACGCCGCTGGCGCAGTATTCGTTCTACAACATGACGCTGATCGGCAGCGGGGTGGCGCTGAACATCCGGGATCATGCGATGCCGCGGATCCACAACTCGGTGCTGACGGGCTTCGCCCTGGGCATCGACTGGGAGGCGGACAACCAGAACGCGCACAACGCGGGCGAGGTGCAGATCTCGCACAACATCTTCGCCGGCACGACGGGCACGGCGGACACGAGCATCACGGGTGGTGATGTTTACTTCACGGACAGCCTCCGGACGAACCTGACGGTGAGCGCGCAGTTGGTGAGCACGAACGGCGTGCTTGACCCGCGCCCGGCAGCGGGCAGCCCGGCGCTGACGCTGTCCAACGTGAAGACGGTTCCGGCCGACGGCTTCTACACCCCGGTTACCTATCTCGGGGCTTTCAATGATGTGAACTGGCTGGCCCAATGGACCGGTCTCGGTGGTTCTGGTGTGCTCTCGGGCGCGAACTTGGGTTCGCCTGCCAATGAAGGCATCCCGGCCAAGGGCCCGAGCTCCTCGCAGGATCCGCAAGTTGAAGCCCTGACGGCGGGCATCGACTTCACGGCCATCATCACGGTCGGTGACACGGCGGCGAACAGCCCCGGCTGGCGGTTCGTCGGTCTGGCGGACGGTCTCGGTGCCTTCGACAACGGCGACGGCACCTTCACGACCCTCGTGAACCACGAGATCAACGAGACAAAAGGTATTGTTCGTGCTCACGGCGCGATTGGTACGTTTGTGTCCAAGCTCACGATCGACAAGGCTACGCTACAAGTGATGGCCGGTCAGGATCTCATGACGAACGTCTATACGTTCAACACGAACACCTTCGTCTATGAACTGGGTGTCAATGTGTTGATGGGCCGCTTCTGCTCGGCGGATCTCCCGCCGGTGAGCGCCTTCTACAACAGCGGCAACGGCAAGGGCACGCAGAACCGCATCTTCATGAACGGTGAAGAGTTCTCCACCCAATCCCGCGCCTGGGCGCACATCGCCTCCGGTCCGGAAACGGGTAATTCCTGGCAGTTGCCGCTGTTAGGCCGCGCCTCCTGGGAAAACGTGGTGGCCAGCCCGTATATGCAGGACAAGACCATCGTGGTCGGCCTGGATGACGACGGCACGACGGACTCGCAGGTGTACATCTACATCGGCACGAAGCAGACCACGGGCGCGAGCGACGTGGAGAAGGCCGGTCTGATGAACGGCCAGCTCTACGGGGTTTCTGTGGCCGGTCTGGCACAGGAAGTCGCGGGCACCACCGAAGGAGTACGCAACTTCTCGCTGGTGAACCTGAGCGCGCTGACGGATGTCCGGGTCGCCACTTTCAATGAATTGGAAGCGACCGGCAACGGTGCTGGCGTGACGGCGTTCATGCGTGTGGAAGACGGTTCATGGAACCCGACGAACCCGAATGAGTTCTACTTCCTCACCACGGCCAGCTCCTCGCTGCCGAGCCGCCTCTGGCGCCTGACGTTCACTGACATCGCCAACCCGGAAGCGGGTGGTGTGATCGAGATGATGCTCAACGGCACGGAAGGCCAGCTGATGATGGACAACATGGTGGTGGATCAGGATGGCAACATCCTCATCACTGAAGACCCGGGCAACAACGCCCGTCTGGCTCGCATCTACAAGTACTACCCGGCTACCGATGGCTTGATCGCCCTCGGCCAGGCCAAGCAGTCCTTGTTCCTGAATGGTGAAGCTGGTTTCCTCACGCAAGACGAGGAAGTCTCCGGGGTGATCGACATGCGCGACATCCTCGGAAATGGCTCCTACCTGATCGTGAACCAGATCCATAGTGGGGCCGTGGTCAGCAATGACCCGGAACTCGTGGAAGGCGGCCAATTGCTGGTGATGTATGTGAACGGTAGCACGCCTGCCATCAACACCCAGCCGACCCCGGTGAACGTGGGCGGTGGCACGGCGGCGACCTTCACGGTGGCTGCTTCCTCCGGTTCTACCATCCAGTGGTATCGTAACGGCACCCCGATCGCGGGTGCGACGGGCACGAGCTACAGCATCCCGGCCCCGAGCACGGGTGACGCGGGTGAATATGTGGCCGTCGTGACCACGCCGGGCGGCTCCGTGTCCTCCACGGCAGTCAGTCTGACGGTGACGGACCTCGCGATGTATGCCGGTGTGGCGGTGGCCGGTCCGATCGGTACCCAGTATGAGATCCAGTACACCACGTCCCTCTCGGGTACGCCGGTTTGGACGCCGCTGGAGACCATCACGTTGAGCACCAGCCCGACGCTCTACATCGATCAGAGCTCCCCGGGTCAGACCCAACGCTTCTACCGTGCGGTCGAAGTGGTGGAGTAAGGCATTCACAAACCCGGCAATCTAGGTTGCCGGGTTTCTTTCAAGGCGGGGCCTGGGGCAATTCCCAGGCCCCGTTGTTTCTCTGGATAGAGTTTCTTAAGACAACTAAGCTGATTGCCATGAAACGGTTTGCCT
>CAYQCZ010000112.1:0-10154 GCA_964415955.1 uncultured Verrucomicrobiota bacterium
AGAGGGCGAGCAGGATTTCACGGTTGAGAGCTTTGTGATCCACGGAAAATTTGTAGGCAGCTAGACGATCTTCGTAAAGGAGTAACTGACGTTCCGCGGGCAGGTTGTGCGTTTCTGGCTGAATGCGGGCCGGCGGGATGGAGGAGGTTGTGGAGCCGGGGGCGTTTGTGAATCGACGTGGTTGTTTGCCGGACAAGCCGGGACGCGCCTGCCTGAACCCTGGCAACTCCGCACACTCCGGCCGGCATGGCCTGCCGTATGAGACACCAGACAGCCACCGGCGGCTGTGGGCGGGGGACCATGGCTGCGCCGATCAGTATTTGGGGACGTTGTGGTCGATCTCGTCGGACCAGGCGTCGATGCCGCCCTTCACGCTCTTGAGATACTTGAAGCCTTGTTCACGGAGAAATTCGAGCGCTTTCATGCTGCGTTTGCCGGCCTTGCAGTGAATGTAATACTGCTGGTTCGGGTCCAGATCGGTGAATTTCTGCGGCAATGTGCTCAGGGGCACCAGCGGCACGCCTTTGACATGGGCGATCTCGTATTCGTCCGCCTCGCGCACATCGATCACTTTGATGCCAAGCGACGGGTTCTCCAGTGCCTTCTTCATGTCCTGCACGGTGACTTCGTGCGGATTGGACTCCGGGGCGATGGGCTGTTCCGGAATGCCGCAGAACTGCTCGTAATCGATCAGTTCCTTGATGGTCGGATTGTCCCCGCAAATCGGGCAGGCAGGATCGCGGCGCAGCTTCAATTCGCGGAACTTCATGTCCAGCGCATTGAACAGCAGCAGGCGGTTCACCAGCAGGTTGCCCTTGCCGAGGATGATCTTGAGAATCTCAGTCGTCTGAATGCAGCCAATGATGCCGGGCAACACGCCCAGCACACCGCCCTCGGCGCAGCTCGGCACCATGCCTGGGGGTGGTGGCTCGGGATACAAACAGCGGTAGCACGGTCCGCCCATGGTCGGGGCAAAGACACTGGCCTGGCCCTCGAACCGGAAGATCGAGCCATACACATTGGGCTTCTTCAGCAGCACACAGGCGTCGTTCGTCAGGTAACGTGTGGGGAAGTTGTCCGTGCCATCCACCACGATGTCGTAGTCCTTGATGATGTCCATGGCGTTCTCGCTGGAGAGACGCACGCTGTGGAGGATGACCTGGGTGTTGGGATTGAGCTGGGCAATGGCCTCCTTGGCGGACTCGCCCTTGTGCCGGCCGACATCCGCGTCACCGTGCAGCAACTGGCGCTGGAGATTCGAGTAATCCACCGTATCGAAGTCCACAATGCCGATCGTTCCCACACCCGCCGCCGCCAGATACATGGCGATGGGCGAGCCCAGTCCGCCTGCGCCGATGCACAGCACTTTGGCCGCCTTGATCTTCTTCTGACCCGCCAGCCCCACCTCGGGAAGGATCAGATGCCGTGAATAGCGCCGTATTTCTTCGTTGCTCAATTCCATAAAATATAAGGGGCGGAAGACTAAGCCAGCATCCTCATAAATCAAGCTGCGCTGTTGGGCGGTCGGCAAAAACCTTGCCTCGGCCAAGTCTGAAATTAGCATCCAACCACGCAGTCAACAGAGGCTTTACGCGGATTTGCTAAGAGACCAACTGACAAATGAACAACGCGTCTTCAAAGCGAACCAGTTGGGTTGGCGTGATGCTGAATTGTTTGTTTGCCTTGGCGTTCGCGTCGGCATTCGGGGCCTCTGTCACAATGCTGGCAGCTTTCCCTGACCATGTTTTGAGGTTTCATCACGAGCCGGAAAGTGTTTCGGGAATGACGCTTGTATTGTGGCGGATTGCTCCCCATTCGGTCATCGGACTGCTGGGGGCACCGCTGGTTTTCTGGACAGTTTTCTGTTGGGCCTCGGTTCATTTGCCTGATGGAGTGCCCGTTCAGTTTTCCATTGGTTTACTCATGCTCGCTGGTTCGCTCTGGCTGGGAGCAGAGCAGATTTACCTGCACTCACACTTGCTTGCCATTGCACCGGAGTATTTTCAGGGTTCGAGGATCACATCGGATGTGATGCTAATGATAATCCTTTTCTTGGAAGCCGGAAGTCATCACAGCAGTTGGAAGAAGTGGAAATCCGAGCCTGAGTGATCCGATGAAAGCTTCGAATTCAAAAAATGCAGCGGTGGTCGGCAGGAAACTTTGCCGCGAGTTAAAAACCACTCCCACACTGGTCATCGTTCTCGGCAGCGGCTTTAAGGGTGTGCTGGATTCTGTGGAAGTGGAGGTGACTGTTCCCTACACCCGCATCAAAGGCTTCGCAGCAACCCAGGTCGCTGGACACGAGGGCAGGATGGTGTTTGGTAGCATTGCGGATGTGCCCGTTGTTGTGCTGTCGGGCAGGGCACACTACTACGAAGGTCACAGCATGGAGCAGGTGACGTTTCCGATGCGTGTCCTGGCAGCCATGGGTGTGCGCGATGTGTTGCTCACCAACGCGGCGGGCGGCATCAACCGGAAGTTCAAGCCGGGTGATTTCATGCGCCTGACCGATCACATCAATTTCATGGGGGAGAATCCGATGCGCGGTCCGGCGCATGGGGATGAGCCGCGTTTTCCGGACATGAGCGCGGTGTATGATCGTGAGCTTGGCAGGCTGATGGATTTGGCGGCGAAGCGGGAGAAGCTGAAATTGCACAAGGGTGTTTACCTGGCCGTGTCCGGGCCGAGCTATGAAACGCCTGCCGAAATAAGGGCATTTGCAAGGCTCGGTGCCGATGCGGTGGGCATGAGCACCGTGCCGGAAGCCATTGTGGCACGCGCGTGTGGCATGCAGGTGGCCGGGTTGTCGTGCATCACGAATCTGGCGGCGGGTTGCAGCAAGGCCGCCTTGAATCACGAAGAAGTTCTGGAGGCCGGTCGGGCAGCGGGTGGGAAGGCTGCACGTTTGCTGGGCGCGTTTGTTCGTCTGTATGCGCAAGAAGGATAAAATCAAACTGGTGGCAGCAGCGTGTGCCGCGCGCGAGCGTGCCGTTGCGCCTTATTCCAAATTCAAGGTGGGTGCGGCGCTGCTCGCCGACAACGGGGAGGTCATCACCGGTGCCAATGTGGAAAGTGCCAGCTACGGCTTGACCTGTTGTGCGGAGCGTGTGGCGTTGTTCAAGGCTCTGACGGCGGGATTGCGTGGTTTCAAGGCGATGGCCGTGGTGGCACGGAAGAAGGGCGGTGCGATGCCCTGCGGGGCGTGTCGGCAGTTGCTGGCGGAGTATGCGCCGGATGCCTTGGTGCTGGTGGCGGATGTGGCGGATGCCGATCAGGTGAAAACCTGCCGGCTGGCCCGGTTGCTGCCGGAGGCGTTCACAGCGTTGCCTCTGGCAAAAAATCTTCCTGACGACACAGATGGCAAATAGACTCCTTCGCACATGCATCCAGCGGATTCATCCACGCCAAACCCCTGGGATCGCGCGTCATGGCCTGTGATCGCGTTGCAGGCGTCGGACATCGTGCTCGCCAACAAGGCGGCGCATGAGGTGTTTTCCCTGGAGGACTTGAGTGGCCTGCATTTGTCCGTCCTCTGGTCGGCCGAAAACGACATTTCCGCAGATGAGTTTTTGAAGTCGGTGATGCAGTTGCCGGACCAGAAAACGATGGTGCGATTGATGATGAAGGAGGAGCAAACCGGGGTGTTTTCCGCGCGGGTGATGGGATGGGAGGCCGAGGGTCGGGAACTGCTGGTCATCCAACTGTTCCTCGAGAACCTCGGTGTTGCGCAGGGGCAGACAGAGTTTCTGATCCGCCCGGCGTCTGCGGATGCGCTGGCGGACAGCCTGGCCAACGCCCAGAAGCAGAAGCTTGACTGCGCCTTGAAGCTGGCACGCACCATGGCGTTGGATTTCAACAACACGTTGACGAGCATACTGGGCCACACCTCGCTGTTGTTGTCACAGGTGGATGCGAAGCATCCGTGGCGCAAATCGTTGATGGAGGTGGAGAGGTCCGCCGAGCGCGCGGCGGAGATTGCCCAGGATCTTGCCTTGTTCAGCAGACAGGAGCGGGCCTCCAGCACGCACGAGGCCGGCAATTTGAACGACATACTCCGTCGTGCGGTGCAGGCGATGGAGTCGGTTTCCCCGCCCGGCATCGAATGGAAGCTTCATCTCGAATCACGCCTCTATGCGACGCATTTTGATGAGGCCAAGATGCAGCAGGCGCTGGTCAAACTGCTTGAAAACGCCATTGAGTCCATTCCGGGCGATGGCAGGGTGGTGATCCTGTCACGGAATCGTGAAATCGAGGCCGGGATGGACGCCCAGACCAGCAAGCTCGCCCCTGGTCCGTATGTGTGCATTGAGATTTCCGACACGGGTTGTGGAATCGCACAAGAGGCCTTGCCGCGCATTTTTGAGCCTTTCTTCACCTCCAAGCAGGGGCATCGAGGCCTGGGACTGGCCTGGGTGTATGGGATCATCACCAACCACGGCGGCTCCGTGGCGGTGTCCAGCCAGCCGGGGCAGGGCACCGTGGTCAGAATTTATCTTCCCTCCACGCGCAAGTTCGTCCGCGAACGCAATTTCAAGAACGACGACCTTCGCGGACATGGCACCATCCTGATCGTGGATGACGAGGATTTGTTGCTCACGATGGGACAGATGATTCTGTCCTCCTACGGTTACACGGTGCTGACGGCGTCAGATGGTCGCAAGGCGCTGGAGCTGGCACAAAACCCAGACCTCCCTCTGGATTTGGTGATTACGGACTTGGTGATGCCCGGCATGAGCGGACGCGAATTGGTGGAACATTTGAAGCAGTGCAGACCTGACACACCCATCCTGACCATGACGGGTTATGTGCATCCCAGCCTCAAATCATCTGAAAACTGCCTTCAAAAACCCTTCACCAGCCAGAGCCTGCTCTCCAAAGTGAAAGAAGTTCTGAACGACAATCATCAGGCATAAGACACGGTCATGATTGACATTCAGAGGTTGAGTTGCTGAATTCTAGGCGTGCAAATCGAAAGCCTCAAAGTCTTCACCGATCTCGCCGAGACGGAAAGTTTCACCAAGTCCGCCCAGATCAACCAGGTGACCCAGTCGGCGGTCAGCCAGCAGATCAGCGCCTTGGAACGGCATTTCAAGGCCGCGCTGATCGAACGCAGCCGCAAGCGTTTCCGCCTGACCCGCGAAGGTCAGGTCCTTTACGATTACAGCAAGCAGATCATCCAGTCCTTCGAATCGCTCCACAACAAGATCGCCGAAATCCGCAATGTGGTGTCCGGGACCATCCGTGTGGCGACGATTTACAGCATCGGTTTGCACGACCTGCCGGCCTACGTGAAGAAATTCCTCAAGACGCACCCCACGGTGAATGTGCATGTCGAATACCGCCGGTCCAATCAGGTGTATGATGATGTGACCGGAAACACCGTGGACTTGGGGCTTGTCGCCTATCCCGTGCCCGACCCGAGGCTGAGCATCGTCGCATTGAAAAACGACCCCCTTGTGCTGGTGTGTCATCCAAGCCACCCGTTTGCGGCGGTCAAATCGCTCAAGGTCAAGGCCCTCAACGGACAGAAATTCATCGCGTTCGAGCCGGACATCCCCACCCGCAGGGCCATCGACAAGGTCCTCAAGGACAGCAGGGTGGAGGTGAAGACCGTCATGGAGTTTGACAACATCGAAACCGTGAAACGCGCCGTGGAGATTGACGCGGGCATTGCCATCCTTCCCCACAACACGATCATCAACGAACTCTCCAAGCAGACCCTGTCCGAGGTGAAGATCGATGATCTCGAACTCCACCGCCCCATTGCCGCCATCTACAAGCGCACCAAGGTGCTTTCGCCGGCGGCCCGGGAGTTTATTGATGTCTTGAAGGGCTGACCGCCTGTCCGGGCGCGACAGTCATTTCAGCTTCTCGGGATTGAGGCCGCGCAAATCGGCAGGCAGGAACCGCCCGTCCTTGCGGATGAGTTCGCCGTCAAACCACACCTCGCCACCGCCCCATTCCGGGCGCTGGATCAACACCATGTCCCAGTGCACCGCGGAACGGTTGCCGTTGTCGCATTCCTCGTAGGCCTGGCCCGGCGTGAAGTGCAGTGATCCCGCGATCTTTTCATCGAAGAGGATGTCGCACATCGGGTTCAGCACATACGGGTTGAACCCCAGTGAAAACTCGCCCACGTAACGCGCCCCGGCATCTGTGTCGAGAATCTCGTTCAAACGCTTCGTCGTGGCCTTGGAACCGGCCGTCGCTTCCACCACCTTGCCTGCCTTGAACGCCAGCCGCACGTTTTCGAACTTCGTGCCGGAATAAATGGTCGGCGTGTTGAACTGGATGGTGCCCTCCACGGAATCCTTCACAGGGCACGAAAACACCTCGCCGTCCGGGATGTTCCTGTCGCCGCCGCACATCTTGGCGCCGATGCCCTTGATGCTGAACCGCAGGTCCGTGCCGGGGGATTTCAAGTGGACCTTGTCCGCCTTGCGCATGCGCTTTTCGAGCGGGACCATGGCCTTGGACATCCGCCGGTAATCCATCGTGCAGACATCGAAATAGAAATTCTCGAATGCCTCCGTGCTCATCCCCGCCGCCTGGGCCATGCTCGGCGTCGGCCAGCGCAGCACGCACCACTTGGTCTTGTTGACGCGGTAGTTCAACACCGGCCGCAGCGTCTTGGAGTAGAGCTGGAGCCGGTCTGATGGCACGTCCGACGTTTCGCTGGCGTTGGCGCTGCCGCGGATCGCGATGTAGGCCTGCATCTTCTTCATCCGGGCCATTTCGATGTCCCGCACCACGGCGGCGTGCTCCGCATTTGTGCCCAGCATCACCTCGCGGGAAACACGTGTGTGGCGCGTTTCCACAAAGGGCAGCCCGCCCGCCTTGCGCGCGGCGCGCATCAATTCCACGGTGAATTCGTCCGGCACATCGATCATGTCGAGCATCACATGCTCGCCCTTCTTCAGGGAACAGGAGTATTCGATGAGAAGCCTGGCCAGTTTGGTGTAGCGGGGATCAGTCATAAATCTTGGGAGAGCAGGCTACTTTTTTCGCGCAGGTTGTCGAGGCAGCTTTAAATTCTCGGCCTTTCTCAAGGCGCGTTCCACGCGTTTGGTTTCCGTGCGAAGCAACTGCTCGGCGGACCAGCCCTTTAATTGTGCGTGAGCTGCGAGTGTGAACAACTGGCGCGCAAGCTGGGATTTGGTCGGCCTGGTTCCGGCGGTTGCATCAGGCACTGGCAGACCGGCCTTGCGGGCCTTCTTCACAAGTTTCTCGGCACGCTGCAAGGCTGGCAGGTGTTTTGGAATGCCGTCCAGTGCGGACGGGCGTTCATGCCGTGTGCCCTGCTTTTCGGTGCGTTTGAGCTTTTCCCAGTTCGCCCAGACTTCATCGACGCTTTTCACGGTGACATCGCCAAACACATGCGGATGGCGGTGGACCAGCTTGTCCGCGATGCGGCGGGCGACGGCTTCGAAGTCGAAGGCTTTGCGCTCGTTGCCGAGCTGGCAATGAAACACAACCTGCAACAACAGATCGCCGAGTTCCTCGATCATCTCATGTTCGTCACCGGCTTCTATGGCATCGATCAACTCATACACCTCCTCGACGGCATGATGGCGCAGGCTCATGTGGTCCTGCTCGCGATCCCAGGGGCAGCCTTCGGGTGCGCGCAGCCGGCGCATGACCTCGAGCAGGTCGCCAATGCCCGATCCGGTGCGTTTCAGTGAGCGGCGTTTGGTGGTTTTGGCCATGGAGAATTTACAGAATCACCAGATCATCGCGGTGGACGACCTCCGTGCGGGCGGGTTGTCCGCTGCGAATGTCATCGGCGTCGAACTCAGCAATGCCACGGGCGAACTCCAGCCCGTTCTCGTCGCAAATGCGCACCACGTCACCTTTGTCGAACCCGCCCTCGCACCGCTTGATGCCGGGCGGGAGGAGGCTTTTTCCATTCTCACGCAGGGCCTTCTTTGCGCCCTCGTCAACAAACAACGTCCCCCTGGGATGATGGAAGAACGCGATCCAACGCTTGCGCCCGCGCAGCTTTGTGGTGCTGGCGGCGAAAAGGGTGCCTTCCTCCCCGCCATGGATGACGCGCTCAAGCGTTCCCTCGCGCAGTCCCGAGGCAATCACCATCGGAATGCCGGCGCGGGTGGCGATTTTCGCCGCTTCAATCTTGGTGGCCATGCCGCCCACGGAGGGCGCGCTCAAGGTGCCCTTGCTGATGTTTTGGACGTTGGCGTCGATCTTGTGGACCAGTGGCAGCACACGCGCGTCTGGCTTGCCGAAGTTTTCGATCACACCATCCACCGAGGTGAGGATGATCAGCACGTCCGCCGGCAGCAGGCATGCGGTCAAGGCGGACAGGCGGTCGTTGTCGCCGAACTTCAATTCCGTGAAAGACACCGCGTCGTTCTCGTTGATGATGGGCACGACGCCGTGGCCAAGCAGTGTCACCAACGTGTTCCGGGCATTGAGGTGGCGCTCGTGATGTTCGAGATCGTCATGGGTCAGCAGCACCTGAGCGGTGTGCAGGCCGTGACGGGCAAAAAGCTTTTCATACATCGTCATCAGGCGTGACTGGCCCACCGCCGCGCAGGCCTGAAGATTGGAGAGGTCGGTGGGGCGTTTATCGAACGCCAGGGCGCCCATGCCAGCGCCCACTGCGCCAGAAGAAACCACTACGACTTCCAGACCACGCTGTCGCAGGGCTGCAATCTGGCTCACAAGCTGGCTCATCCGTTCGGGGTCCAGCTGCTTGCGGCTGTCCGTCAGGATGCCGGTGCCCAGCTTGACCACGATGCGGCTGGCTTTTGTTAACGCTTCTCGCGACATGACGGGCAGAGGCTAGCGATGCACGGCGGGGGCGCAAGTGGAAGGTGGCACCCTTTTCCTTCGCCGATTCAAGCAAACCGCAGAAGCCGTCACTTGATCCCCAGCACCTGTTTCGCTGCCGATTGGATGGAGGCGTCGCCCTGTTCCAGCCGGGGAAGAATCGCTTCGATTTCAACTGGAAACCATCGGTTGGCGGAATCCAGATGGCTGCGACTGCTGGGCTGTGATTGTCGGTCGCCGTAGAGAAACGCCCAGTTGGTGGGGCGCCAATAGGCATCCCACAGCCGCGCATTGTGCAGGGCCGCCTGCCGGACGACTTCAATGCCCGCCTGATGGAAGGAACCATCGCCTCGCAGTTGTGTCGGCATGAATTGAAGGCGCGAAGCCAGGCCCAACTCCTGCACGAAGACTTGAGCCACCTGCCAATGCCCTTGCGCGGAAAGGAGGATGCCGTCGGTGGTCAATGGTGATTTGTCCTCCCGAACCTGGAGGGCCTTGTGCAAGTCCACGATGCCCGAATGGTAGCGGCGGGCGGCTTCGCGGATGCGTTCCGCGTAAAGTGCAAGGTGCTGGTTGCGTTCCGCCAGATTCAAGCCGAGGCCCAGTGGATCCTCAAACGGTTCGGGTGTGACCAGAACCACCTGGACCGCGAGCTGCATCAGCGCCTGGACGATGGTGTCATATTTGCGGCTGAAAGTGTCCAGTTGTGCCGGACCGTCCAGTGCCTCGCTGCGCCCGATCCACAGTATCGCAACGTCCGCCTTCAACCTCTTCCGCCCATCGGCATCGCCGTAGGATGGCTTGTTGGTGCCGAAGAAATTCAGCGGACGCTGCTGTTGATGGACTGTGTCCGCCTGCCAGGCCAGATTGCGAAACTGGATGCGCTGGTCCGGATGCGCCAGTGCCAGCAGTGTTTCCAGATAACCGTAATGGCGGCTCTGTTCCGCATTGGAGCTGCCCAGCATGACGATGCAGGGGTGGCCGGAAACATGGAGTTGTTTTCCGAACATCATCCCCGGACGACCGGTGAGGCTCAATGGGTGGAGCATGGCCGGGAGTGATTCCTCCGCTGCGAAGGATGGGCGTGTGAAAGTGGCCGTGATGGCCATGAACACACACAGCATCTTGATGAGTGTCTTATTCATGCGGCTCAATTCCCTGGCAGCGGGTCAGTTGTTTTCAGGCTGGCCAGAAACTTGATCAAATCCAGCAACTCCCCTTGCGTGAGTCCGGCAGTCAATCCCTGCGGCATGATGGACCCTCCGGAACTGCGCTCGGCGATGGCTGGAAGGGGAATGGTGATCACTTCGCCCGAAACCACATCCCGCATGCGGAGGGTGCCACGCTCCTGGGCATCGAAGAAT
>CAYQCZ010000113.1:0-10125 GCA_964415955.1 uncultured Verrucomicrobiota bacterium
AGGCCAACCACGCCAGATGGCACAAGCCGGCCAGCAGGAAGGTCAAAAAGGACAACCCCAGCAAGGTGAAGGCCGCGCTTCCGAATCCTCCAAGAACGGCAAGGGCCAGCCCGGGCAAGAGGGACAACAGGGCAATCAATCCGGACCATCCGGCCAGCCGGGCGGCAATCAACCGGGCGATCCGTCCGGCCAGCAGCAACAGGCAAACGCAGGACAACCGACAGGCCAGCAGGGCCAGTCACCGGGGCAGCAACCAGGTCAATCAGGCGAAGGCAGAAACAGCCAGCGAAGCACCGGTGGAAACCAGCGCAGCGGCCAGCGCGGTTTTGATCTCAGTGGATTCCAGAATTTCGTCGAAGGCGGCGGCCCCAACGTGCCCAACGGCCCGATCACAGGCGGCCAGTATGTGCAGTGGAGCGACCGTCTCCGCGACGTGGAGGAAATGCTGGGCACGCCGGAACTGCGCACAGAGGCCGCGCGCATCCGCGAGCGCGCACGCGCCGAGCGCGCAGACTTCAAGCGTCACAGCAAGGAACCGCAATGGGACATGGTGGCGAAGGACGTGCTGCTGCCGCTGATCACCCTGCGCGACCGCATCGGCGAGGAACTTGCCAAACGCGAGTCCGCCAATCCGCTGGTGCCCATCGACCGCGATCCTGTCCCGCCTGAATTCGCCGAGCGTGTCCGCAAATACTACGAGCAGCTTGGCGGTGTGGAGAAGCGCGTCGAGAACCGCTGAAACTGGCGGACCGCCTTTCGCTGCGAGGCGGCAACGAGACCATCGGACGGTTCCAAAACAGCCTGCTGATCACACCTCGCAGGGACTCTGATCAATCCCATCTACGGACGGAACCTTCGCTCTTGATACGAACACGATCCCCGGAGTTGACCAACCGAAAAGAACGGAAAGCAGGCGAAAAAGCAGGCTTGCGCACAAGCAGGGTGGGAGAATTGTTCACACCTTGACCCCCGAACCAGCTGACTCTTTCGGTTCCTTCCGTTTCTTTCGGCCACCTTCGGGATTCGTGTTGAACCTTGGAGCCTGACTCATTCCTTCCCGCTCTTGTTGCGCAGCATGTGCTCGGGGAATTCCGCCGCACCACTGCCCGCACGCCTGCGGAGATTCATCGAACCGCCACGGTCCGGAAACAACGGGATGTTCAGGCCGTCCACCTTCTCCATTTCTTCAAACAGCTTCTTGCGCATCTTGTCGGCCACCTGCTTGAACTCGGGATCGTTGATCAGGTTCTTCGATTCCTTGGGATCCTTGTAGATATCATACAGCTCGTCCGTGTCCCAGATGCCGTAGTAACGGATGAACTTGAACTGATCCTCGCGGATGGCGTGCATGGTGGGCGTCTGGGGAAAATTCCTTTCCCAGTAATACGCATAGAGGAAGAAGTCGCGCCACTTCACCTCCCGGCCCTGCGCCAGCGCGATCATGCTCCGGCCGTCCATGTAATCCGGCGTCTTCAACCCGGCCGCCTCCAGAAACGTCGGGCCCACATCGATGTTGCCCACCATGCGCTCGACCACCGTGCCCGGTTTGAAAAGCTGCGGGCAGTGCATGAGCATGGGCACGCGCATGGAGGTCTCGTAGGCCACGCGCTTGTCGATGAGTCCATGTTCTCCGAACATGAAACCATTGTCGCCCATGTAGATGATGAGCGTGGATTCCAGCAGCTTCTCCGCGCGCAGATAATCCAGCACGCGCCCGATGCTTTCATCCACCGCCAGCAACGCCTCGCAGTATAGCTGGTAATACTCGTCGATGTTCAGGTCGCTGTGATAGGGGAAGTCCACGCCGTGCCATGAATTGCGCTGGTTTTTCAGCCACATCGGCTTGTCCTTGTAATACTCGTCCGATGCAGTTTTTTCAGCAGGCACCGGCGCGCGCTTGCCCTTGTAACGACCCTTGTGCCGCTCGGCAGGAACGAAGTCCGCATGCACCGCCTTGTGCGAGAGATACACCATGAAGGGCTTGGACTTGTCACGCTGGCCCTTGAGCCAGTCGATGGTGTAATCGGTCAGCTCATCGGTGATGTAGCCCTTCTGTTTCACGCGCTGGCCATCGACATTGATCGTGTAGTTCGGTCCCGGCGGCAGGTAGTTGCCCTGTCCGCGGAAGCTCACCCAGCGGGTCCAGCCCGGCTGCGGATCATCGCTCTCGCCGCCCATGTGCCACTTGCCGAAGAACCCCGTCTCGTATCCCGCCTTTTGCAGATACTGTGAGAAATACGTCGTGCCCGGCCGGATGGGCGTGTTGTTGTCCACGATCTTGTGTTTGTGGGGATACAGGCCTGTGAGAATGGACGCACGGCTGGGGGAACAAAGCGCCGTGGCCACAAACGCGTTCTTCAGATGCACGCCGTTCTTCGCCAGGAAATCCATGTTCGGTGTCTCCAGAAACGGATGGCCCATGAACCCCATGGCATCGTAGCGATGATCGTCCGAAAGGATGAACACGATGTTGCGCGGCTTGGCATCCGGCAGCTTTGGCAGCACCAGATTGCGCTCCGCTGCGTGAACACCGCTGATGAGCAACCCCATGGCAAGTGCTGCCACACAGGAACGAAGAAGTAAACGTGCGTTGATGAAGGTTCGGATATTCATGTCGTGAACGCTGATGTTACCCACTGCATGCGCAATGGGCAACCTTCAGACCGATCTGATCATCCTTCCCATGCAACTGATACCGCTTTCCGGAATCCCTGACCTGGTGGGGCAAGACTCCGTCGAGCCCTGACTTCCCCACGTGAAGCATGATGGCCGCAAGTGCGGTGAGATGAATGAAGAGCGATGTGTTCTTGTGCCTGTCCCGCCTGTTTCCGGGCCATGGGCTCCCCAATAACATCAGGGCTCGACGGAGTCTCGCCCCACCAGTCTCCAAGGTGTTGTCCTGCGGCTTGGTTCTACTCCATCCTAATCAGCGATTGTCGGTGTTATCTGCGTGGCGTTTCGGAACCCGCACTCCGACTCGCCTTCAGAAGCGATGCGCCACGGAATCAGCCATCTCTCCATGCACCGTCTTTCCCGCCTTCGATTGCCGGGCAAATAGGCGCAAACACCGATGGCAGGTGGGCAAAAGCATTTGCTTGCCAATCGGTTTGGTCTTGCTACCAAGACACCATGCTCAGAGATACCCGTTGTTTCAGGGTTCTGCTTGGCGCGATGGTGGTGGCATGGGGAATCAGCGGAGCCGCTCAAGCGCAGGAGGAGGACTACATCATTATCAAAGGCCACAAGGCGCATCCAACCCGCCTTCTCGCCAAATACAAACCCGGCGTCCGCGCGGCCCGTCTGGCCGCTGACGGTGTGCCGCTGGAAGAAAAAGAGCGGTTCAGCCTCGTGCCCGGCCTGGTCGTCCTGGACGAACCACGCATGGCCGGACGCGTCGCCGCCGACATCAAGAACGATGCGGACAGGAAGGTGAAGTCCGCCGAGCTGGCCCGAAGAATGGACGACCTGAAGAACAGCGGCCTTTTCGAGTATGTAGAGCCGGACTACCTCGTGTATCTGAATGCCACACCGACAGACAGCGCCTTTGCGGATGGCACGCTATGGGGCCTGCGGAACACTGGTCAGAGCGGCGGCGTGTCGGGCGCGGACATAGGGGCTGTTCAGGCATGGGACATCACCACCGGTTCAAGGGACGTGATCGTAGCCGTGATCGACACCGGCATCCGCTACACCCACCGCGATCTCGCGCCCAATATGTGGCGAAACCCTGGCGAAATACCGGGCAACGGCATTGACGATGACAACGACGGCTACGTGGACAACGTGTTCGGCATCAATGCCATTACGGGATCAGGCGATCCAATGGATGATGAAGGTCATGGCACCCACGTGGCGGGAACCATCGGAGCGACGGCCAACGATGGGAATCAGCATGTCGGTGTGGCTTGGAATGTCCGGCTGATGGCGTGCAAATTCCTTGGAGGTTCGAACGGTGGGAAGACAAGCGATGAGATCAAGTGCATCGATTTCGCAGTTTCAAAGGGTGCTAGAATTATCAATGCAAGCTATCGGGGCTATGGTTACAGACAATCACAACATGAGGCGATCGCTCGAGCTCATAACGAAGGTGTATTGTTTGTCGCAGCCGCTGCGAATGATGCAAAAGATAATGATGTCTATTTTGCGTATCCAGCCTCGCTGCCCGAGAACAACGTTATCTCGGTAGCGGCTCTAGATCGAAGAGACACTTTGGCCAGCTTCTCAAACTACGGTGCGAATAGCGTCGATGTCGGCGCACCTGGCGTGGAAATCTATTCGTGCGGCATCGATTCGGATAGCGACTACAAAAACTCTCAAGGCACCAGCATGGCGGCTCCCCACGTAGCTGGTGTAGCCGCGTTGGTGCTGTCCCGTTATCCCGGCATGACCGTGGGTGATTTGCGCCGGGTCATATTAAACAGTGTAGTGCCAGTGCCTGCTTTGCAGGGCAAGACCGTGACAGGCGGACGCGTCAATGCCTTCAATGCCCTGAACGCAATTGCAGACGGGCAACTGGAGTTGACGGTTCAACCGCCACCCGGCAGCACACTGCTCTCAGGTTCGACTATCCCGCTGATTGTATCCGTGTCCGATGTAGCAGGCGTGAGCAATGCCACCATTACAGCGAGCATCGTGGGATCAACCAACCTGTCGTTCAACAATGCGGGCACAGCTCCCGATGCGGCTTTCGACGCCAGCTACTCGGCGTGGCTGACCGCTCCCGTGTTCGCGAACACTGTGACCATCAACCTGTCCATTAGCGCGCCGGGAAAACAGAGCACCAATATCGAAGTCAGCTATTCAATGGTGGTTCCACAAGCGAACAATAGTTTCGAGAAGCGCAGTCAACTCACTGGTGCCTCAGCCGTGGTAAGTGGTTCCACCCTGAATGCAGACAAGCAAACCAGTGAACCAAACCACGCTGGCAACGATGGAGGGCGGTCGGTTTGGTGGACATGGACGGCACCGGGAAATGGTCGCGTTCAGATCAGCACAGCCGGAAGCAGCTTTGACACCTTGCTGGCGGTTTATGTGGGAAGTGCCCTGGCGGGACTTTCACCTGTGGCAGCCAACGATGACTTCTCAAGCGACGGCGGTCACAGTCAGGTGTCGTTTCCTTGTGCTGCCGGAGCGACCTATCAAATCGCAATCGACGGCTTCGCTGCCGCTGCTGGCGACTACCAGTTGCAAGTCCAGTTTGTAGCTGGAAGCTTTGCTCCGGCCAATGATGCGTTCTCCAATCCTGCAACTCTTAGTGGCAGTCCTGCCGGGATCACATCCAACAATTTCAACGCGACCAAGGAATCAAATGAACCTCTACACGCTGGTTATTCCGGGGGAGCATCGGTTTGGTTCAACTGGACTGCTCCGTCCAGTGGGCTTGCAGTTCTTACAACCTACGAGAGCAGTTTCGACACATTGCTGGCCGTTTATACCGGCACCACCCTGAGCGGGCTTTCATTGGTTACGGCCAACGATGACGATCCCGACGGCGGAACGACCAGCCGGGTGTTATTCACCGCATCCGCTGGGCAGACTTACAGGATCGCCGTGGATGGCTACGGTGGAGCCACTGGCAACATCGTTCTTTCAGTGTTACTGGCGACTGGCCAAACGGGGCCTGTCAATGACCTGTTTCAGAATGCGATCGCGCTAAGTGGTAATTCTGTTGCGGTGAGCGGAACGAATGTGGGAGCGACCAAGTCAAACGGTGAACCAAATCACGCAGGAAACTCTGGCGGAAGATCGGTCTGGTGGAACTGGACAGCCTCAGCGAATGGCGTTTGCACAATTTCCACCGCAGGAAGCTCATTTGACACATTGCTGGCGGTTTATACCGGCACAGCTGTGAACGCGCTGAGTCTGGTTGTTGCCAATGACGATGATCCGGCAGGTGGAAGCAAGGTCAGCTTCTTTGCCACATCTGGCACCACATATCGTATCGCCGTGGATGGCTACAATGGCTGGTTTACCAGCCCAGCCACAGGCTCTATTGCATTGAGCCTGACTCACAACACTGGCATCCGACCTGCAAACGACAACTTCGCAAACCGGATCACACTCACCGGCAACTTGGTGTCCACGAACGGAAGCAACATCGCAGGCACAAAGGAGGCGGGTGAACCCAATCACGCAGCCAACACGGGAGGTAGATCTGTGTGGTGGACATGGACGGCAACAACCACGGGTTATGCTGAAATCAAGACGTCGGGCAGCAATTTTGACACCACATTGGCCGTTTATACGGGAAGTTCCGTATCAGCACTCACGCCAGTAGCCAGCAATGATAATGACCCGGACGGCGGCACGACGAGCAGTGTCTTTTTTGGTGCGACTGAGGGAACCACCTACCAAATAGCCGTTGATGGTGTAGCCGGAGCTGCCGGAAACATCTCACTCTCAATCCAGCAACTTGCGCGAGTAAGCTTTGGTGTTGGCACTTATTTTGATGCGAACGAGGGCTTGATTGTGGGCCAACCGCTGGCTGGTCAGGACGGGTGGACAAAAGTCGGCTCGGGCGGAAATGGCCTGGTGGACAATTTCTTCAATGGCAAAGGACAACAGGCCTACATAGGCTTTTCTCCACCTGCGCCAGGCGATACCGAGCTGCGACTCCGGCAGCCGGTGAATTTTTCCCCAACCACCAATGAATTCGCCTTCTTCACTGTTCGGATGAAAATTGAGAATTCGTCCAACAGCAGATACGACTATTTCAAATGGCGTTTCTATAACAGGGATGGCACACGGCTATTCACACTCGGTTTCGACAATCAATCCAAGGACATATACTTCGTCCTTGATGACGATGTTTACCGTTCGACAGGGTATAGTTTCAACAATTCCACGATCTATGACTTGCTGATTTACTTCGACTTCGTCGGCAACTCTTGGAGTGCAAAATTGGGCAGCACAACAATTGTCGATGGGTGGCCCATATCACTCTCAGGCCTGACACGAGATATTGGGAGCATTGATCCAATATGGACGGTTCGAACCTCGGGGCAAGCTGGCAATAATTACATGCTTTTTGATGACTACTTCATCTTCGCCATAGAACGACTTCATCTTCCTGCGATCGTCACATCACCCCAAAGCGTCTCCGTCACCGCAGGTGCCTCTCCATCACTGACCGTTACCGCCACGGGCACAGCACCATTGTCCTACCAGTGGTATCGGGATGGGGAAATCCTGCCGAACGCGACGTCCGCCACGTTATCCCTGCCAAACATTCAGGTGAACCAGTCGGGGCGATATAAAGTGCGGGTGACGAATTCCGTGGGTTCAGCCACGAGCGATGAAGCCGTGGTCATTGTCAGATCGATGGTGTTGCCACCGTCCAATGATCATTTTGCGAGTAGGATTGTCATCACGGGGAGCAGCAATGTCGTGTTTGGCGTCAACTCAGCCGCCACCAAACAGACGGGGGAACCCACGCACGCGGGCAATATTGGCGGCAAGTCCGTCTGGTGGTCATGGACCGCTCCTTCAACCGGCCAGTATCTTGTCACCACGGCTGGCAGCGATTTCGACACGCTGCTGGCGATATACACCGGAACCGCAGTGGGGTCCTTGGTGCAGGTCGCTGCTGCAGATGATCCGCAAAGCCAGACACGAAGCGCCTCCATCCCGCTGAACGCGGTGGCTGGAACGACCTACCAGATTGCTGTGGATGGTTACAATGGTCACTCGGGGAACGTCCGTCTCGCAGTCCGCCCGTTGCCGTCGATGGCATTCCAGCAGCCAGCAAAGCTCCAGAATGGAAGTTTTCAAACTTCGTTCATGGGTGAACCGGGAATCCGTTATCAGATTCAGATTTCAACCAACCTCGTGAACTGGACAACGGTGACCACGGTCGTCGGTCAGGATGGGGTGCTGAATTATCTGGATGCACAGGCTCCGTCTGCCTCCGCCCGTTTCTACCGCGCGGTCAAGGAGCCGTAGGCATCAGGCCACTTCAAGGATCGCCTCCCGGCGTCCGAACAGATAGGCGAGGATGGTCCTGGCGTTCACAAAGGTGATGCGGCGGATTGTTGTGCAGGTCGCGCCCCAAAGTCAGCAGACATTTTCTTCGACAGCCGGAACGGGGAATCGTTCAAGGTCACAGATGCCAGTTTGCAGACGTGCCGGCCAGCCACCACGCCGGGGCAGACGCATCAAAGGGCGGAACATCCCGCGCTGCGAGGTCGTGCCGGGCAATACGGCCGGCAAACAAATGCGGAACACCACCCCCGGGTTTCATGCCGCACGATGGATGCGGGGTTGTCCGGTCGCGGGCGATGGTGACGGTTGCGGCGGGCCTTCAGGCGGCAACCGGCGCGGGCTTTGTTCTCATGCCAAACATCCTTTTTGCGAAGTTCCACAGGGACTTCGCGCCCTTGAGGATGCCGACATCCATCACCTGGATGTGATAGGCGGCGGCGACACGTTCCTCGTGTGTGATGCAACGGGGTGGCATCACCAGCAGGCACACGGAATCCTCCTTTTCCACGCGGTGAAACTCCGGCAGCAGAATGGCACGCCCCACGGCGTAATTCCCCTCGGGCAGATTCAATACGCGTTCCGGCAGCACCAGCCATGGCTTGTAGGTGAAGATGAAGCCACCCGCTTCGTTGCGCGACAGTTTTCCAAAAGTGCGGATGGGGGCATCGCCAATCTCCCGCGCCAGAAACATCCAGTTGGACTTCTCATCGGGCAGGAAACGTGTGCGTTTGAAGGTCACGTAGTCCGTGATGAAGATCGAGCCGAACACGGTCAGGCGGAACGCCCAGCCGGACAGCAAATAGCACACGCCGATGATGAACAGCGCCCAGACCGCGCCGAAGTAGGGATTGGCAAAGGAAGTGGCGCAGACGGTGGAGAGGATGAAAGTGCGGAAGGCCTTGAGCCCGGCATCCACGGTGGCAAATGGGCTGAGCAGGATCAGCATGTTGATGGCATGGCCCACCAGCCAGACCATGGCAAAGGCAACCATGGCGAACGGCACCATCAACGTGTTGAAGATGGAAGCGCCGTCGATGGCTGCGAACATGGGGAATGCAGCGCCGGCAGTGGTCACATCCTGCGCCACGGTGAGAAACGTCGCCGCCGAAGGCACGAACGCGCCCGTGGCCACCAGTCCGCTCACCTTGTTCTCAATCGCCTCGGCGACATCCAGCGGTTTCTTCAACACCGTGGGCACGGCGGGCCCGAGCGTGTCCTTGGCGGCCACGGCTCCGACGAGCGCCAGTCCCGCCAGCCAGAACCACGGGTTCGCATACCAGGGCAGGTCAGGCCGATGCTCCTTGGGGGTGTGAAAGTATTTCCACGCGCCCACCGTGCTGACGCCAAGCAATGGAGAGATGGCCACGCCGGTCAGCATGGAAATCGTCTGGGCGGCCTCCACTCCGGGTGCAGTCTTTTTTGTCGATGCAGGCGGAGGTGTCGGCTGGGCCGTGTTGGCGGCATGGGCCACCAGCAGTCCCGCACACACAAACGGAGTCATCCAGAGAAACAACGAATGTTTCATGCGGCTACCTTGTTCAACACCCATCGATTGGCAAGAGCTATCACGCCTTCTGCGGGCAGGTTGATTCCTCCTTCGCGCAGGCGTGTTTGCGGATGAACGCCAGCAGGCCCATGCCTGCCACCGACACCATGCTCATGACCACAAAAGCCGTTCCATAGCCGCCCTGCGCTGCAAGCTGGCCGCCCGCCTTCGCGGAAAGCGATTCGCAGCCGTTGGTCGCGGCCATGAATGTGCTGAATTGTGTCGCGCCCAGCCTGCGGTCGGTGAGGTCCATGAACAGTGCGTAAGACGCGGCCGTGAACAGTCCCACGCCAAGATACACGCCTCCGAGCAGGCTCATCTGGAGCGTGTGCGACCGGGGCAACATCCCGGCCTCCAGCGCAGCAAGGGCCAGGATCGCCGCCACAAACACGCCAATCGACACCCGCAGCGTCGGCACACGGCCATGCGTGTCCGCAAGCCGCCCCCCGATGAACCCGCCCACGAGCGTGGCACCAACCACCACAATGCCCATGAACCAGCCGATGGTTTCCGTGGAGACACCCCGGTCCACCAGATAAGGCCCCGCCAGCGCCCCGGTGGCTTCAAAATAGTAACGGGCACTGTAAACCCCCGCGCCG
>CAYQCZ010000114.1:0-10116 GCA_964415955.1 uncultured Verrucomicrobiota bacterium
GTTCGATGCGTTCCTCCACCGTCTCAACATGGCCGAACATCATGGTGATGCTGCTGGCCAGTCCGAGTTGATGGGCGACATCCATCACGCCCATCCATTCGGCGGTGTTCGCCTTCAGCGGGGCGATGCGTTTGCGGACGCGGTCCACAAGGATTTCACCGCCGCCACCCGGAAGGCTGCCCAATCCGGCGGCCATGAAATCCTTCAGCACCTGCTCCACCGGTTCATTGAAGAACCCGGAGAAGGCCACGATCTCGCTGGGGCTGAATCCATGCACGTTGAAGCCGGGAAACTTCTCACGCACGTGGGACAGCAGGTCGAGATACCATTGCTTGGTCAGCTTGGGATGGTGCCCGCCCTGCATGAGAATCTGCGTGCCTCCCAGCGCGATCGTCTCCTCGATCTTCTGGTCGAGTTCATCCAGCGTGATCACATAGGAGTCGGCATCCTTTTCCGTGCGATAGAAGGCGCAGAATTTGCAGTAAACGTTGCACACGTTCGTGTAGTTGACATTGCGATCCACGATGTAGGTGACCAACTCGTTGCCGCGACCGCCGTGGGCCGAAGCGCGCTGCAACTGGCGTCGCCGGTCTGCAAGTGCGCCCAGTTCCTCCAGTGGCAGATGGTAAAGCCGCATTGCCTCGGAGGCATCAACGCGGCCGCCGTCCCACACCTTTTGCAGAAGGTCATCCAATGATTTGTCGTAAACCACGGGCTGAATCTAGCACCGGCCGTTCAGGCAACAACAGGACATTTGGGGGGCGGATCGCTTTGAATAATGGTGTGGTCACTGCTGCGCCGCTCCATCATTTTCTCCGGCTTTCACCCGGGGGTATTCACGTTCAAGGCCTCCGGCCTTGTTTCAGGCGGCTACACCATTTCCGAAACGCTTCAGGGTGTGGCGAGCAGGAACGTGATCAGATCGGACATCTGCGCGACGGTGATGGCGTTTTCCAAGCCTTCGGGCATCAGCGACATTCCAGAGCCGGTGAGCGAGGCGATGTCGCGGCGTAGCAACGTCTCGCTCACGCCATCCGCCCGGCGCAGCGTGAGGCTGCTGGCGCCTTCCTCGGTGATGATGCCGTCGAGCGTGCGGCCGTCGGTGGTCTCGATCGTGTAGCTGAGGAAGTTCGGCGACACCTCGCGGTTGGGGTCAAGGATGTTGAGGAGAATCTGCTCCGGGTTCCAGCCGCGGATGGTTGCGAGGTCCGGGCCGACGTCCTTGCCGAGAGTGCCCGCGCGATGGCATGAGGCGCACGCAGCCTCGAACACGGCACGCCCGCGGGTCACGTCGCCCTGGAGCCCCAGCGCGGCCTGGTAACGCGCGACGACTTCCTTGCGCGGCGTGGCGGCTGAATCGCTGAAGAACTTCGCGGCGAGTTCCTTCACCTTCGCATCCGTGCTGCGGAGCAGCGTGGCGCGCTTTGCAAACGGAATCTGGCTCGCGGGGATCAACCCGCTCTCGACAGCCTGCAGCAAGGGCAGCACACGCGAGCGTCCGGCGAGCATGGCGTTGATGACCTCGGTGCGGATGGCGGGGGTTTGCGCGCGCCAGTGCGCGAGCAGCATGGGGGCGGTTTCCGGCGCGGTGAAACTGCCGGTGGCATGGATCGTGGCGCGCTGCACTTCCTGCGGCTGCGATGGCATGAGCAGTTGTGTCAGCGTCGGTTTCGCCCGGCTGAACTCCTCGTAGGTGAGCCATGGGACGGCGGCGACGCGCGCGGTTGCCGGAGCGTCGGTGTCCATGGCTGTTCGTGCGGCGTTGCTGAGCAGCGTTTCCACGACTTGTGCGGCGTTGCCGGTGAGGCCGGCGTGGCGGAGGCTTCTGCCGGAACGTTTGAAACCATCGCCGATGCCCGTGACCACGTCGTTCAGCGGGCCGGTATGGCGGACGTCCCCGGGCGTCAGCGCGAGGAGCACGGTTTCGATTTCCGCCGTCTTGCCGCGCACGCCGATGATCCGGGCGAGTTCGCGGATGAGTTCACGTGCCTCCGGACGTATGGCAAAACGCGCATCGCTGACGAGCCGGGCGAGGAGTTGATCGCTGGTGTTGGCCACGGAACTGAGCACGGCGGTGCGCGTCCACGGATCGGCGGTGTCGCGCCGCGCGATGTCCGCGAGCGCCTGAAGGGCGCGGGGATCTCGGAGTTCGCCGAGCGTGAAGGCGAGCTGGAAGCGCACGCGCGGATCGGGGTCGTCGGCGAGGGCGAGCAGACGTTCGATGAGATGTTCCTCGGTCCGGGCCCGGTTGAGGTTGAGGGGCTTGCTGGTGCCGTGCGCGGTGATGGCGTCGTGCCGGCGACTGAGGCCGGAAGTGGCCTGCCGTTCGGCGAGGCGCACGGCGTTCTCGCGAATCTCGGGGCGTGGATCGCGCAGGCCTGCGAGCACGTCCTCGTTGCTAAGGCTGCCAAGGTTGTGCATGAGCCAGAGCGCGTGCAGGCGGGCCTGGGGCAGTTTGCCGGTCTGGACGACGGCACGCAGGCCTGGGATCGCGCCCGTGTCCTGTTGCTCGAAGAGCAGGCGTTGCGCGGTTTCACGCCACCAGGCGTCGGGATGCGAGAGCGCGGCGACGAGTTCGGCGGTCGTGGCGTCGCCGAGGCGTGGCGGCGGCGAGGGCTTGAAGCCCGATGGGGCGAGGCGCCAGAGCCGGCCCATTTCGCGCCCCTTCGTGAGATCCACGGCGGCGTGGATGTCCTCGGGAATGCTCCACGGGTGCTCGATGTTCTCGCGATACATGTCCACGACCGTGAGCGTGCCGTCGGGGGCGTTCACAAAGAACACCGGGCGGAACCATGTGTCCGTGGAGGCCACGAATTCCACGTGGCGATACAGCGGCGTCGCTTTGAACGTCGCGCCATCGGGCGTGAGCTGCCCTGCGTGGATGACGTTGTTCGCCACCTCGCCGACGATCGCGGAACCGTGAAATTTGCGGGGATACGCCGTGCCACGGTAGATCGTGAGGCCGCTTGTGGAGGTGAAGACGCCGCCCGCAACGAGTTCGCTGCGGGGCATGACCATGTCACGTTCACCGGCCCAGCGTTTCGCCCGCAACTCGCGCCACGGCTCGAACGGACTGATGCGATGCACGGGCAGTTGATCACCCGCCGGCGCGGCGTCGTGGATCGGGCTGCGCGTGGCGAGAAAGGGATTCCGCGCGAGGTAGTGTGCGGGCAGGACCACGTGCTGAACAGGGTTGCGGATGTTGCAGAGGAAACGGTTGCCCCAGTCATCGAACGAACCGCCATAGCGCGCGCCGCCGGAGAGGAGTTCGAAAGTCTCCGTGAGCGGATGGAAGCGGAAATCGTGACGCGACATCACAATGGGTTTCACGTCTGGCTGGCCACCGGGGCGGATCTGGCCGCCGTTGCTTGATCCCGCGCCATGGAGGTGATTGTCGAGTCCCCATGCCAGCGAGTTGATGACGGCCTGCACATTGTATTTGCGGAAGCCGGTGAGCACCTTGCGCCGTTCATCCGCGACACCGTCGCCGTCGGTGTCCTTGAGATACCAGAGATCGGGCGTGGCCGCGACGAACACACCGCCGCGCCAGCACGCGATGCCCGTGGGCCACGAAAGGCCGTCGGCAAACACCGTGGCCCGATCGAAACGCCCGTCGCCATCGGTGTCCTCCAGCAGGCGCACGCGGCCGATCGGTGCATCGGTGGGATTCTCCTGATTGGGCTGGTGCATGGCCTTGTCCGTGTAGGGATAGTCGCGCATCTCGCACACGTAGGCGCGCCCGTTCTCGTCGTAAACCATCGCCACCGGACTTGCGACGAGCGGTTCGGCAGCGATCAACTCCATGCGGAAACCGTCCTGCGTGCGGAACGTTTTTGCGGCCTCGTGCGCCGGGGTGGGCGGCAGGCCGGGCAACGGTTGCACAACGGCATTGGTGGGCGCGGCCATGCGCGTGTCGCGCTCGGCGGCGGTTGCGGCGACAACGCCCGCGAGCAAAAGCCCCAGCCGCGACAGGGGCGACGTGAGCAAGGAGCGGGCGGCGGGGAACTTCATGGAGCGAGCTGGATGAGCATGATGTCGTTGGCGCCCTTGCTGGTGAGTGCCGGCGTCCGGCCGTAGGTCGCTGTCCCGGCAAACGCCCCGGACAACAAGATGTTCCCGCGGGTGCCGAGTGCGATGCAATAGCTGAGGTCGCCTTTCGGCCCGCCGCCGGTGAGCAGCCAGCGCAACGCCCCGTCATCGGCGAACTTCGCCGCGTAGAGGTCACGCTCGCCTGTTTGAATCGTGTGACCGAGAAACTCCGCGCCATCACTGAGTTCACCCGTCACGTAACAATTGCCCGCAGCATCGGCCGTGATGCCCAGACCGTAATCGGTCTGCGCGCTGCCCGCCTTGTGGAACCAGCGCAATGTTCCCTCCGGCGAAAGCTTGGCAATCACCACATCGTGCGCCCCACGGCTGGGAACCGTTTTGCCGCCGAGCTTGAGCGCGCCCTGAAACATGCCGGACAGGCAGACGCCGCCCCGGCCATCGAGCGCAACCGAGGCGAACATCGCGTTCGTGGAACCATCCGCCTTGAAGACCCACAGTGCGCGGCCGGAGGCATCGAACTTTGCCGCGAACGCATCGCGCCCGGCGGGATTCGCGAGCGGCAGTTCTCCGTAACGCGTGCTGCCGGAAACCACGCCGCAGATTACCGCATGGCCCCCGGCATCGACGGCAATATCCTGTCCTGTGGTCGCGCCGGTGCCGGTGGGAAAGCATCGCCACGCCCGCGCGCCGTCGGTGGTGAACTTCATGACGAACGCCCGGCCAATGCGCGCCGGCCTGCCGTTGGCCGCGGCGGTTTCCTCGACGATCGAACCGGTGACGTAGCAATTGCCCGTGCGGTCCACGTCGATGCCGTGACCGAAATCGTAGCCCGGACCGCCGTCCGTCCTGATCCAGAGCAACCGGCCCTGCGCATCGTGCTTGGCGACGAACAGATCGTAATCACCGCGTTGTTCGCGCAGTTCTTCGCTGCCGAACGTCGCATCGCTGCTCTGATAATGCCCGGTCGTGAAAACGTTTCCCTGCGCATCGACCGCCACGCTGTAACCGCGGTCGGTCTTCGTGCCGCCACCAGTGCTGATCCAGAGGCAGCGGCCGTCGGGCGAATACTTCGCGACGAAGAAATCGAGGTCGCCCTTGCTTTGGACCACGTGCCCGTCGAAATCCGCGTGGCCGGAGAATTCGCCGGTCAGATAAATGTTTCCCGTTGCATCCGTGCAGAGCCCGCGCGTCTTGTCCGCCTTGGGTCCGCCGGCGCGCACGGCCCAGGAAAAGTTCGGCGCCGATTCGGCAGCGAACGCGGACGAGAGGGAAGCGACGAGGCCGACGAGCGCCAGCGCGAGCACGCGGCGGCTAGGCGAGGAGTTTGTGGGCGTTGTCATGCGTGATGGCGGCGAGTTGCTCCGGGGAAAGAGCCGATTCCTGCAGTTTGAGCTGCGCGGATTCGAAGTAGTAGAACGGCGCGTGCGAACCGAAGCAGAGACGGCCGGGAGGAAGCTGCTTCAGCAGATTGCCGACGCCCTCGACGCTTTCGAGCGTGGCGATCTCGAAATGCACGCCGAGCGCGGCGAGGTCGAGCACGGGTTTGCCGCGCAATGTGCGGAAGGCATTGAGCAGTTGCACGCGCGCCTTGGGTTGCTGTTTCAGCAGGGCGGGCAGCGCGGCGACATCCGTGGGCGCGGCCTTGGCGAGCGCGAGCTGGGTGCGGTCGTCTTCCTGCACGAGCGCGATCTGCGCGAGCAGATTCAGCTCCGTGGCGCGTGCGAGCAGCCGGGCGAATCGCGGATCGTCGAGGGTATAGCCATGATAGTTCGGCAGCAGCCGGATGGCGCGCATCTGGTGCTCGCGTGCGCAGCGTTCGAGGTCCGCTTCCCACGCGGGCAATGCGGGATTGATGGCACCGACGGGAATCAAAATGCCGCGTCCATGACGACGGCACTCCGCGGCGAGGTGCGCGTTGGCCGTTGCAAGATCTTTGTGCAGCAGTGCATCGAACGTGCCCGCCCAGGCCTGCGTGACACGATGCTCGCGGAGCTTGGCGACGAGCGATGGCGTGTCATCAAGCGGGCAACGACGGAACGGCCAGCGCGACAGGGAAACATTCGTATCGATCAGCCCGGGCGGCTGCGTGGCAGCCGGGATGGGAATCGCGGAAGCGAGCGTTGCGGCGGTCGTGACGCTGATGAAATCACGGCGGGTGAGATCAGGGGTGGTCATGTCTTGATCCCTTTCGCCTTGAGGATGGGCGTCATGAGCCGTCTGAGATTCTCGCCGAGGATGAGTTTCTTCACCGCGGCGGGCAGGTTCGCGCCGTGGACCTTGGCGAGCTGCGAGGCGAAGCTGCGTCCACCCGCGTCACTGCCGTAGAGGACGCGTTCGGCGCCGAGTTCGCGAACGGCCATCTCCGTGTAGCCCGCGACCGGCTCGGAACCGGCGAGATCGGCGTAAACGTTTTTCAGATCACGGATCGCGCGGATGCCCTGTTCCCAATCGCCGCCGGTGTGGCCGCAGATGAGCGGCGTTCCGGGATGGCGCCGGGCGAGCTGCGCGAAATCGTCCGGGGTGGATTCGCCGGGCTTGTTGCCGGTGGCGTTGAACCACGTGTGCTGGAAGATGACCGCCTTGAGTTCGGCGGCGCGGCGGATGATCGGGTCAAGCTCCGGCGCGGAGCAACGTTGGGCAATCCACAGCTTCACGCCAACCATCGGGCCGCTGGCCACGCAGCGTTCGAGTTCTGCGAGCGAGGCGTCGAACCTGGTCCGTCGTCGCATCCCATCGATCGAGGCGTCGAGGTGCTTCGGGTTGAGGTAAACGAATCCGAACGTGCGGTCGGGAAAGGCGCGGATGGCCCGCAGCACTTCGTCGTTCTCCTGGCGGAGTTTCTCAGGAGACGGATCGTGCGACCACGTGAGGCCCATGTAAACGCACAGGCGCTCGATGCCCATGCGGTCGGCGATGCGCACGAGTTGGCCCATGCGTTCCTCCGGCGTCTTGCCGTCAACGCCGGAGAGGTGAACGTGAAGGTCCCAGATCATGCGGACTGGAGGGCGCGGGCGATGCTGCGCCGTGTCTGGCACGGGCAGGACGCGGCGCGGGGTGGATCACTTCGCGGGCGCTATCTCGTAGCGTCGCGGCCCGGGCTGGTTGATGGCGTAGATGCGTTCGTCGTAGGCCGCAACCTTCGCCTTCATCTCTGCGGTCTTTGTTTCGAACGTCGCCATGAAATCCGCCAGTGCCTGCTTCTTGGTGGCATCGGTGGCGGCACGTTGCTTGAGCTTCAAATCCCGCCAGAGATCACGGAGCGGGTGCATGGCCTTGTCATTGCGTTCCTTGTTCAACATGGCAACAGCAAGTGCCTGCTGATATTGCGGGGTCTTGGAGTTCTCCTGGAGTTCCACGCCGCGCGAAAGCTGTGCGTCAGTGTAGGTGCCGACGAGTTCGCCATCGATGCGCAGGTCGTATTTGCCGGGCTTGAGATTGCGCAGGGTGACCTTCTCGTTGCTGTAACGATGTCCGGCCTTGGTGAGATTGAAACCTTCCGCGGCATCAGGCGGCAGCACCCACGGGAGGGCATTGGCGGCGAAGGTGAAACTCACAGTGTCGTCCGCGTGCTTCACGTCGGACACCTTGCCGTTGGTGCCGGTAACACTGTAAACGCCACGCGGATTGAGGCCGCCGTTGAGTCCCGACACGCTGCTGCGTGGGATCATGTCGTTGAGAATCGCCGTGGCCATGACGACCTGGCCGGGCGCGTCGGGATGCACAGCGTCCTTGATCAGCGTGAACTCCGGATGCGTCTTGCGCTCCTGCAAGGTGAGATTGTTCAGCGGCGAATACATGTCCACAAAGCCCAGTCCGCGGATGTGCGCCTGCTCGCGCAGCCAGGCTCCATAAAGTGCGAGCACTCCGTTGTAATACGTGTCCCGAGGTTCCGCCGGTCCGCGCTTGCTCATGCGCGCGGCGCGGGCGTCGTGCATCGTGGGCGTCATCACCACCGCCTGAGCGCCGAGGCCGGCGATGCGGTCGAGGAGCTTCGCCATGTCGGCCTGGTAGGTGTCGAACGTGGCCTTGTCGAAATCGCGATACGTGCCGTCGTTCATGCCGAGCAGGACGGTGACGAACTTGGGTTTGAATGACGCGACGTCCTCATCAAAGCGGCGCAGGGCATCCGCGGCGCGGTCACCACCCACACCGGAATTGTGGAAACGCAACCTCAACTTCGGGTAACGGGTGTAGAAATAGTCCTCAATGTATTGAGTGTAGAGGCATTGGTGCGTGATGCTGTCGCCGAGGAACACGAGCGTATCGCCATCTTTGAGTTCGATGGCCTTGAGGATGGGCTTGGTATCGGTGTTCGGCGGCGGTGTGGCGGGAGCCGGAGCGGCGAAGGCGTTGCCGGAAAGCAGCGCGGCGGCAAGGAGGCAGAGCAGGGCAGGGCCAATGGCGGCCCGTGGAGTTGGTTTCATGGTGTTCATTTTGTCCAGCGGGCGGTTTCCATGCAAGCAGGCAGACATCTGGAATGCATCTGCCGTGGCTCTGACAAAAGCCTTTCAAGGCGTGCCTTCTCTGGCCATGCTTGCCCGCTCAAAATCATGAAGACGGAAAAAAATTTCATCGACGGGCAGTGGGTGCCGGCGGCGTCCGGCAAAACCTTTCAAACTGTGAATCCTGCGGACACACGCGAAGCGGTGGCCGAATATCCACAGAGCGGACAGCAGGAGGCGGCACAAGCCATCGCAGCGGCGAAGCAGGCTTTTGCAGGATGGGCCGCCATGACACCCGTGGCGCGCGGACGTGTCTTGAGCAAGGCCGCCCAGATTCTGGAAGGGCGCAAGACCGAGTTAGCGAAGGATTTGACCCGCGAGGAGGGCAAGACACTGGCCGAAGCCACAGGCGAAGTGGGTCGCGCCATCGACATCTTCCGCTTCTTCGGCGGCAACAGCTACACACTCGGCGGACAGACCATTCCACATGACCTGCCAAACCAGCTTCTCTACACCCGGCGCGAACCGCTGGGCGTTGTGGCCCTCATCACGCCTTGGAATTTCCCCATCGCCATTCCAGCGTGGAAGCTCGCTCCGGCGCTCGTCAGCGGCAATAGCGTCGTCATCAAGCCCGCCAGCGCCTCGCCGTTGATGACGTTGGAGCTTGCCCGTGCGCTGGCCGAGGCAGGTTTGCCGAAGGGCGTGTTGAATGTTGTGATTGGTGATGGCCGTTCCGTCGGCGGTGAACTCGCCACCAACAAGGATGTGGCCGCGCTGTCCTTCACCGGCTCCTATTCCGTCGGCAATGGCATCTACCAGCAGCTCGCCCAGCGCATGGCCCGTGCCCAGATGGAAATGGGCGGCAAGAACCCGACCATCGTGCTTGCCGATGCGGACCTGGACCTCGCAGCGAAGCTGGTCGCCATCGCCGGCTTTGGTCTCACCGGCCAGGCCTGCACGGCCACCAGCCGCGTTATTGTGGAACGCACCGTGGCGGAGGCTTTCACGCAGAAGCTCATCGAAAAGGCGAAAGCCATCAAGGTCGGCAATGGCCTGGCCGACGGCGTCACCATGGGGCCTGCGGTGACCAAGGCGCAGCTAGAGACGAACTTGAGCTACGTGGAGATCGCGACTTCACAGGGAGCGAAACTGGTCGTTGGCGGGAAACGCCTGACCGATGGTGACCTCGCGCACGGTTACTTCATGGAACCGACGATTCTGGCCGATGTGAAAGCCACGGATCGCATCGCCTGCGAAGAGGTGTTTGGCCCGGTGGTGGCCATTGTGCCGGTGGACAACTACGATGAGGCGATTGCCGTGGCAAACTCCGTGGATGTGGGCCTCAGCGCCAGCATCGTCACACGTGATCTCAAGAAGGCCATGCTTTACACCGAGCGCATCCAGGCGGGCGTGGTGAAGGTGAACCAGATTTCCACCGGTCTGGCCCTGCAGGCGCCGTTCGGCGGGGTGAAGAAATCCAGCACAGACTCCTTCAAGGAACAGGGCCCCGGTGCGATCGATTTCTACACGCGCATCAAGACGGTGTATCTGGATTACTCGGCGTAAAGAATCCGGCCTCAGAAACCCCAGCAGCATTCACCAGGCAACAAGTCCCATTCATTCG
>CAYQCZ010000115.1:0-10066 GCA_964415955.1 uncultured Verrucomicrobiota bacterium
AAGACCTCCTCCTTGCCGCTCCTTCCTTTGCCAATCCGAATGGGTGCCTTTGACAGGATTTCGCTGCCGGAGAAGTTCTCCGTCTCGATGCCGTCAATCAGTTGTGCCAGCCCTAGAAAACCACCATCGGCACGGCCATCAGAATCACGGTCGATGAAGTTGACGCTCATGTCCGGGTGATTGATCTGAATCCACCGGTCCGGTTCCGCGCCCTGCCAGTCGCGCAAGGTGATCGCGGTGATGCGTGGATCCTTGTTCCAAACGGGGGCGCCGTTGTCCTGCCGGAAGGGAACGGGCGTGAACGGAAACGAATTGAAGTGCGCGCCGCTGCCGGTGCACTCCATGCCAGACACGGTCTGCAGTTCCGACGAAAGGCCCAGCCGCTCGATGTAGGGACGCCAGTCGTAGAGACGGTTGTGCTCCGTGGTGGGGGCGAATTCGATGTGCTCGGCGGCGAGGTTGATGAGCCGGTCATTGGTGCCGCAGGTGTTGTCGCCGCTTGGCGTGGAGTGGTTGTGATAATCAGCGGAGACCCATCCGCGTGTGTCCACCAGGCGTTTCAACACCCCGCTGACACGGGTGGTCCTGCCCGGTTCCACCTTGATGGTCTGGCTGAGATGGCCGAACTCGATGCCACGGGTGACGACGATCCTGTAAGTGCCCGGGTCAAGCTGCACACGGAAGTTTCCCTTTTCCGAGTGGTATTGATCCGCACAGCCATGGGCGCGATTGCCCGGCCCGAGATCAGGATTCTTCGTGCCTTCGACGCCATGGAACTGCGCCTTGCAGGGAATGCTTTTGCCGCTTTCGTCCTTGATGTCGAACTCCACCGCAGAAGCCATCCCCCAGTTCTTGTGGGTGACCGTGGTGCTTCCCCGGCCTGGCACTGTGATCGAGCCTTTTTCCCGCGTGCGTCCGTGGTCCCCGAGCTCGTATCCAAGCTGTCCGGGCTGAAATTTGAAAGACGCGACACCCTTGTCATCCGGATACGCGGGCAATCGCTGCGTGTTGCCGGGAATCAGGACAATTTCAGCGGTGGTCACGGGTTTGCCGCCGGTCTCTCCCAGTTCAAAGCGGACGCCTGAAGTGGGGCCGCGTTGCTCGAGCACTTCGCCCACGGCCTCGGCAGGGGATCGACCCACCGCCAGGAATCGTGCGAAACGAACCTCCTCGCCCGGCTTGAGATTGATCTCCGCCCCGGGTTTCTTCATGCCATCCACTTCCAGCCAGCCGTAGGCATAGCCAGCCTTGTCCGCCGGATCGACGGCGTCCGCCCAGGAGATGTCGTCGTATTTGCCCTGGCGGCTGAAATTCGTCCAACGATCGCCCACCGTGCCCTTGGCGGGTTTGGTGCCTTCGTTGCGGAAGGTGGTGATGATCAGCACGCCCTGCCAGCCATCGCGCAGACGGTATTCGTGGCGTTTGTAGAGGCCGTTGTTCATCGCGGCGGTCACCACGGTTTCCACGCTGGCTTCGCCATCCTTGCCATCCTTCACAAGTCGCACATAGGACACCAGTCCCTGCTGGCTGGAAGGGCAGAACACGGTGATCTGGTCGTTGTTGGAACCGCGCAAAGCCAGATCGTAGAGGCAGCCCGGCGTCACGCCCGTGTCGCCATAGAACGTGCTCATGTTCGCACGGCGCAGCAATGCATTGTGCGAAATCACAGCCTCGACCTTGTCGTTGCGCAGCAGGAAATCGCCGATGATGCCATCCGCCTCCTTGCCGCCGGGCAGCAGTCGAGTGTCATCCGGACTGATTTCAATGGCTTGGGGCGCGGCCAGTGCAGTGCAGGCGGCCAGCAAGAGGCAGCAGCCAAGGAGGATCGGAAAGTGTTTCATCATGTGTGGAGTTTGAGCCCGGTTCATACGGTGGAGACGGCATATGATACCAGGAAGTCACATCGGCACAAGTGCGCAGCGCGACGAAGAAAGCCGATGGCAGTTGAAGCCGGATTTGAGGAGTGAGGCGCGTCCTATCTTGCTCTGCGGTAGATGCGGACGGCACCCGCGTGGGAATGCCCTGAGCGCCGAATGTCCAAAGTCGAAATGAGCTTGAAAGCTCCGTTGGGCATGTCCATGGCGTTGGCCAGCAGGGTGTGATGCGCCATGCGCTTGTCTTCGGGCATCGACGCATCCGTGATCACGACGTCGATCCTTTCCTTCTCCAGCGCCGCCAAAAGCTCGGCGGCATCCTTGAATTTCGCCTCATAGCCGCTGCCGCTCCATGAACTGCTGGCCAGCAGCTTGCTGGCACGCCGCACGGTGTGTCCGGGACGCTTCTCACCCATGGCGACCTCCGCGATGAATGCGCCCTCGCCCGTGGCGTCCGAGGCAATGAGCAGCGTTCCATCACCAGCCTGCCTGAGTGCTGCGGCCGCAGCCGCTTGAAATCCCTCGTTGCCTTTCTGATAAAGGCGGAAGGTTGAGCCCATGAAGGCGAGCAGTGCCAGTGACCAGACCAGCGTGCGGGCCTTGTTGAGCGGCAGCGCCTTCACGCTGAATTGTGCCGCCAGGAATTCGCCGCCTGCCATGATGAACATGACCAGAAAGGGCAGGGCGGGTATGAGATGCCTTGGCTCGTAGCCGCAGGGAATGATGAAGTGCGCCAGCAGCACGCTCGCCATGACACAGAACCCGAAAGTCCATTTGCCCAATCCAGGCTGCCGCCCACGCATGGCTCGCACACGACCAAGCATGCCGATCAATGCCAGCACGAACAGTGTGGCCCCCACGGCCAGCATCAGCTTCTTCGGATAGTAGGAAAGCGCCTCCTGCGTGAAGGACCATGTCGGGCTTTGCTCCACCCAGCCCGCCTTGGACTGCTCACGGAACTTCCACGTCCATGGTCCCGCCAGCACCACCACGATGGGCACGGAATACCACAAGCGCGGATTCATGATCAGATCCCGTCGCCGCGTCAAAAGCATCGCAAGCGGCACTGCCAGGGCCAGCGCCATGGCTGATCCCTTGGTGAGTATTCCCAGCGATGCGAACACGCCAAAAAGAATGCTGTCTGATGCGCGCCCGTGATCCAGGAACCGCCCGAAGGAAAGTGCGGCCAGAAATACAAACAGCGCGATGGGCACCTCGGTCATGACAAGTGCTGTGTGTTCTTGAATCAATGGCAACAGGAGGAACAGCACCGCCCCGGCCAGAGCGGGTTTCATGCCTGGATCGCGGACGAGCGCGCGGAACACCAGCCATGCCAGCAAGCTGCTCATCAGCGCCATCAGCACGGCCAGGGATTCACGTGACACACCAAATGGAATCGTCCATGCCGACTGGATGACATAGAACATGGGGGGCCAGTTGCCGAGGGCGACCTTGGGATAATGGTCGTAGTAATTCTCGGCGTAAGCCAGCGGATGCTTCCCAAACGCATCCACCAGATAATCGCGCATCATCAATCCGGTCACATAATGTGCCGGCTCATCCGGATGACCTCCGAAATCACTCCGAAACGCGCCCGACTGCCATTGCAGCGCGAGGGCCAGTGCAAGCAGGCCGCAAAACACCGAGGCGTCACGGCGGAGGTCGATGCAGCGGGCAAGTTCCTTGAGGAAGGTCATGAGTGATTGCGCGTGTTTCATTGCCAGTGGCGGTAGTCAACGTGCGGGAAAAGCGGGTCGGCGGATTCCATCCGTGCCACTTCGGCTTCATCCAGCGTGCCCGAGGTCAACTGTGTGTGCAGCTTGAGAAAGCGCAGCATGTGGTCCTTGAAACGGCGCGCGGCATAATCCGGGCTGGTGCCGGTGTGGATGATGAAGGGCCAGTCGCTGGACTGGGCCAGCATCAGCTCGCGTGCGGCCTGGTTGAGGGCTCGGCGGGCAAGGCCGTCGGCGTTTGGAAAGGCTCCGGCCAGTTCCCGCATGTAGCGCTGGGCGGCCTGGAGGTGCGGGAACATCCATTGCGTGGCCTCATTGACCCAGACTTTGAAATGTCCTTCCTCGCCCCAGCTCGATGGAGCGGGATAGGCAAGTTGCAGCGAAGGGTTTTCCGAGAGGTAACTCCCCGGTGTGCAGAGTGTGAAAGGAGCGGACTCCCGGGCGGCCAGCCTTGCGAACGCATCCAGAAACTCAGGCCCTTCATACCACCAATGCCCAAAGAGCTCCGCATCATATGGGGCCACAATCACCGCCGGCTGGTCCATCACCTGATGCACGCGTTCAAACTGCTCCCGGCGCGCCTCGAAGAAGTGATGCGCATGTTCCTGAACCTTTTGCAACGCCGCTGCGCGGTCATAGGGATGCTTGGGACCGGCATGCGAGGTGATGCGATGGTATTTGATGCCGGTAAAGCCCCGGACATCGGGCGCGGGGAGGTGTTCGCGGATGTAATCCAACTCCAGGTCGAAGCCGATGTCCCGGTAGAAGTCGCGATACTGTGGGTCGCCCGGATAGCCTGCCTCACGGCTCCACACCTGCTGCGCCGATTGCTGGTCGCGCGCAAACACGGCAATGCCATGCGGGGTGAAGATGGGTGCAAAAATGCCGTATCGAGGCTGCGGAAAGGCGTTGAGCACACCGTGCGTCTCCATGATGAACCAGCGCAGATTGGCCCCGGCCAGCGCAGGTTCAATGCCATCATCATACGCACATTCCGGCAGCCAGATGCCCCTGGGCGGCGTGCCAAACCACCGCTGGTAGTCATCGCAGGCCGTGCGAATCTGCCCCCGGATGGAGGAGGGTTCATCGGCCAGCAGCGGCAGCACGGCATGTGTGGCGGCGGTGGTCGCTATTTCCAGCAACCCCGAGGCCTGGTGCCTGGCAAACGCGGCAGCCAGGTCACCCTGCAGGGCTTCATATTTTGCAGCGAGCCGCGCCAGGCGTTCCCGATAAAAGCAGGCTGTGGGATGAAACCTTGCATCCCATCGCGTGCGGTGCATTTCCTTCTCGGCCAGCCGGCAGAGCGATGCAAGGTGCCGTGATTGACGTTCGCGCAGGAGCGGGTCCGCCAGCATTGCGCACAACGTGGGTGACAACGTCAGGGTCAGCTTCGCAGGAACGGCATCACGCGCCCAGCCATCCATGACCTCGAGCAGCGGCAGATAGCATTCTGTGACGGCCTCGAAGAACCAGCTTTCCTCCAGGAACCGCTCATGCTCCGGATGCCGGACAAACGGCAGGTGCGCGTGAAGGACGATGGAAAGACGGCCCTGCATGCTCAACCCATGATCAAAATGAAAATGACTCCGGAAGGCTGGTGGATGTGATCCGGTGGTGCAAGTCCTGTCATGGTTTCCTTGGTGCGTTGCAGCCGTCTCAGCGCACTGCTTCCGGGCTGACGCTTTCCACCGTCACGCGCTGAAACTTCAGTTCCGCCGATCTTGATTTTGAAGCATCAGCCGCAGTGGCTGACACGTTCAATCCATGAACGCCGTCTGGCAAGGTCATGCGCAGTTCGAATCTGCCCTCCGGACTCAACACCACCGGGCTGCCGCCGGCCTTGACGATGGCATCAGGATGGGTGGACCCGCGGATGATCAAATCCACCTCGATTTCAAAGGGAAATGCGCCCTGCGCGGCAGGCCGCGCCAGTGATGCACTGCTCCAGTGGGCATGTCCCGGCGTCATCTCCGGGAGGGAGAGCCCGATGATCTCGCGGCTGAAGTCTGTGTTGACGGGAAAAAGTCCTTGCCGGCTGATGTCCGAGGAGGACGGACCCGTGCCGGCTCCGCAATCCCGGGTCAGGGTGGTGAAAGCCGTGGTGCTGCTTCCGGCGTGCCGCTCATCAATGATCACCTGGGGCCAGGCAGCCTGTTGCAGCTTGCGCACGGCTTCGATGGCGAAAATGGCCGGAAAAGGTTCCGTTTCATTTCTGAAGGGAGATTCTTGATCCATTGACGGACCGGTTTGTGTGCGGGTGACGAAATTGGGCGCAACGCCTTCGGGTGTCGTTTTCGACACGGACGGGGAAACAGCCGCGTCCTCCTGTCTTGCGTCCTGTGCCGACCTGGAAAAATGCCGCAGCGGCACATTGATGGGGATGGAAACGAACTTGTGCGTTCGCGGCACGCTCTCATCGACCCCGGCTCGCGCGGATGGCACCGGCCGGCCGGCCACTGCATGCCAGTGGCCTGAGTGATCGTAGTAGCCGAGTTCCGCACGGTGGAGGGGGGTGGAGGGAGGCACATGCACAAACCAATGTCTGGATTGCGGATGCACATGCGTTTCCGTGCGGGGATGGGTGCCGGAAGACGTGCCCAGCCGGATGATCAGATGACCGTCCTTGGAAGCCTGATTGAAGCGCTCTTGCGCGGAACGTGCCATGGCCCAGGAAACCAGCAGGCAGCCGGGATCGCGGCGGACCACCCCAAACGTCGGCTGATCGTAATGTGCGGGAAGTTCGCCGGCTTCGGTGCCGGGGGTTGACGGAGCCGACGTTGTGCCAAGGTCGTAACGGGCACCGGGGCCTCCCGGGTGTGTGTTCACCGCAGGCGCGGGTTCCAACAGCATGGCAGGGAGTTGAACGGGCGGTTGTGACAACGGCCTGTCTGTGGCTGTTTGTGGGATTTTCAATGCTTTGTCCGCATGTCTGGTCTGCGACGCCAATAGAGCACGGGTTTGAGGCCCCGCAACAAAAGACCCGGGTGACTTTTCCAAAGGCGCTTTTCGGGATTTGATGGTCTTGCGGGATTTCAGCCGGGCGATGGCGGCGGGCGAAACTTTCACGCCGGGCCGTGCATTCCGCCTGGGAGCGACCGTGGACTTCACTTTGACGGCGGCAGCCGTCTTTTTGGTGGCGCGCACCGCTTTCGCCGGGGCCGTCTTTTTTACAACCCGCCTTTTTGCAGTTCCGGAGGCTGCTGCGGCTTTTGTCGTGCTCCTGCGTTTTGTGGTGGGCGTGTTGCGCCTGTGTATGGCTGTCCCGGTCTTTGTGGATGGGACCCTGACGGACGGCCCTGAGCGAACAGCTTTCCTGCCAGACAAGGGTGCTGAAGGGGCGGTTTCAGCCTTTTTCGGGGACTTTCTCAGGAGCTTTTGCGATGTGCCTGGTGCGTTTTTCCTGGAACCCGGTGCCGTTGCCTTGCGGGCAGGACGCGACAGCACCGGACGGGACAGAGTTGCTGGCTTGCCTGCCTTCCGGGTCGATTTGCCTTGCGTCATCGGCCTGGCTTTTCCGCCGACCTTCGATGCACGTGTGGACATGACGGGCGTCAGCGTATGCGGCGGCAGTGACAGGTCCAAGGATTTTTACTTCAACACTGCGCCAGCAGCGGATGCGTGTTTGACGTCGGATGGATATTGAACCATGGCTGCCTGTCTGATGTTGCGACATCTCGTCATCGTTTTGGGTGATCAACTGGATGAACAGTCTCCGGCACTGGATGGCTTTGATCCTGCACAGGATGCTGTCTGGATGGCCGAGGTGTCGGAGGAATCGACCCATGTCTGGAGCCACAAGGCGCGCGTAGCCCTCTTTTTGTCCGCGATGCGGCATTTCCGTGAGCAGCTTCGTTCAAGGGGCTGGAGTGTGCATTACCAGAGCATCAGCGATGCGGCGGGCGGCAGCACGTTGTGCGGGGAGTTGAAGCATGCTTTGAAGGCGCTGAAACCACAGCGCATGATCATGACAGAGGCGGGTGAATGGCGGGTGGCGGAATCCTTGAAACGCCTTGCCAGGGACACTGGCGTGGACTTGGAGGTCAGAACGGACAGTCATTTCCTGTGTTCATCCGAGGAGTTCGCCGCCCATGCTTCAGGGCGCAAACAGTTGCGCATGGAGTTTTTCTACAGGGAAATGCGCCGGCGCCACCGTGTGTTGATGGATGGCGATGAACCGGCCGGCGGTGCGTGGAACTACGATGCCAGCAATCGCGCCGCGTTTGGCAAAGCCGGCCCGCAAGGCCTGGCGGAACCTGTGGGTTTTGCTCCGGATGCCACCACCCGGGAGGTGCTGTCCGTTGTGGAACGTCGTTTCGCAACACATCCCGGTAAACTGGCCGCCTTTGACTGGCCGGTGACGCGTGAGGATGCACGGGTGGCCTTGCGGGATTTTATCCAGCACCGGCTGCCGCACTTTGGGACGAACCAGGATGCCATGTGGATTGCTGAAGATGATCTGCTGCCGTCCGGTGGTGCCAGAAGTCTTGCCTATCTCTTTCATTCCCGTCTTGCCGCAGCGCTGAATCTCAAGCTGTTGCATCCACGCGAGGTGATCTCGGCTGCGGAAGCCGCCTGGCGCGCTGGTGACGCACCGTTGGAGGCAGTCGAGGGGTTCATCCGGCAGATTCTTGGATGGCGGGAATATGTGAGGGGCATTTACAGGCGGTTCATGCCCGAATATCTGGACCGTAATACCCTGAAGGCGGAACTGGATCTGCCCTCTTTTTACTGGAATGCGGAGACCGACATGCGTTGTCTCAGGGTTGTCATCCAGCAAACCCTGCGGTTCGGTTATGCCCACCATATTCAACGCCTCATGGTCACCGGGTTGTTTGCCCTGTTGCTGGGCGTTCGCCCCAGGGCCGTGCACGAGTGGTATCTGGCCGTCTATGTGGATGCCGTGGAATGGGTGGAACTGCCCAACACACTGGGCATGTCACAGTTCGCCGATGGTGGTGTGATGGCCAGCAAGCCCTACGTCGCCAGCGGCAAATACATCCAGCGCATGAGCAATTATTGTGAGGGATGCCGGTTCAATCCCGCCGTGGCCACCGGTGAGGACGCCTGCCCGTTCACCACCTTGTATTGGGATTTTCTCATGCGCCATGAAAAGTGTCTGGCTGTGAATCCGCGCATGAGCATGCAGTTGAAAAACCTCAGCCGCCTCGATGCGACGCAGAGAAAGGCGATTCGTGATGCAGCCACCCGCGTGCGTTCGCAGCATGTTTGAAAGCGTCCGGGGTTGAAATGAATCGACAATCGTGGCATGCGCCTTTGGAATCCCTCCCATGATTGATCGCATCCTGACCCTGGGGCATTCGCCGGACCCTGATGACGCCTTCATGTTTTACGCGCTGGCGAAGGAGTTGATCCCGACCCATGGCCTGCGCTTTGAACACATTTTGCAGGACATCCAGACGCTCAATGAACGGGCCACACGGGGTGAACTCGACATCTCCGCCATCAGCATCCACGCCTACGCGCACGTGTGCGACCAATACGCGCTGCTTCCCAGCGGCGCCAGCATGGGCGATGGCTACGGACCGATGCTTGTCGCCGGACGCAAGATGACTCGGGAGGACATCGCCGTCGCCAAGATTGCAGTGCCCGGCACCATGACCAGCGCGTTTCTTGCATTGCAATTATGGCTGGGCAAACCCGCGAGCGAACTGGACTTCGCAGTGGTGCCGTTCGACCGGATTTTCGAGGCCGTCCGGGAAGGGAAGGCCGAGGTTGGGTTGATCATCCACGAGGGGCAGCTGACCTTTGCCAACGAGGGGCTGGTTTTGTGCGCGGACCTTGGCGTCTGGTGGGGGGTGGAAAATGACGGGCTCCCATTGCCCCTGGGAGGGAATGTGATTCACAAGCGCATCGCATCCGCAGACCGCAAGATCATCTCGGACCTGCTCACGGCGAGCATCCAGTTCAGTCTGGATCATCGTTCAGAGGCGGTGAAACACGCGCTCCAATATGCCCGCGACATGGGCATCGAACTGGCCGACAAGTTCGTCGGCATGTATGTGAACCACTGGACGCTTGATTACGGAGAGAAGGGCAGGGAATCCATCCGCCGGTTCCTGCACAGGGCGCATCAGGCCGGACTCACGCCAGGGGAGCCAGCGCTCGAATTCGTCGTCTGAGCTGCGTTAGGACTGATCAGAGTTTCCAGCCGCGCCGGTAGTCGTGCTGGATGAAGATGTCCGCCTCGGGGCAGTTCGTGGCCTTCAGTTTGGCGGAGTCCCATTCCAGTTTTCTGCCGCCAAGCCGGTGGGAGACATTTCCCAGCAGGACCGCCTCCGTGAGATTGCCCGCGTATTCGAAATTGCAGGTCGTTCCGCCGCCGGTCTTGCAAGCCTCCGTCCATTCCTTGTGATGCCCGATGGAGTCCGGGATGAAAGGCGGCGGCGGTTGGAAGCCGGCGAATGTGCTTTCAGGCAGCAGTTGATGCTTGCTGTAATC